>CAURTM010000002.1:0-58254 GCA_963527735.1 uncultured Streptococcus sp. | reverse complement strand
TGAGTTTGAGGAGAAGAAAACGGTTGAGGATTTGAGCTTGATGAAGGGAGATATGACCTTCAAGCAGGTTTCCTACAAGTATGGCTATGGTCGAGACGTTTTGTCGGATATCAATTTGACGATTTCCCAAGGTTCTAAGGTGGCTTTTGTGGGGATTTCAGGGTCAGGTAAGACGACCTTGGCTAAGATGATGGTGAATTTTTACGATCCAAGTCAGGGAGAGATTAGTCTGGGTGGTGTCAATCTCAATCAGATTGATAAAAAGGCTCTGCGTCAGTATATCAACTATCTGCCTCAACAGCCCTATGTCTTTAACGGAACGATTTTGGAGAATCTTCTTTTGGGAGCCAAGGAGGGGACGACTCAAGAGGATATCTTACGGGCGGTCGAATTGGCAGAGATTCGGGAGGATATCGAGCGCATGCCACTGAATTACCAGACAGAATTGACTTCGGATGGGGCAGGGATTTCAGGTGGTCAACGTCAGAGAATCGCTCTGGCGCGTGCTCTCTTGACAGATGCGCCGGTCTTGATCTTGGATGAGGCGACCAGCAGTTTGGATATTTTGACAGAGAAGCGAATTGTCGATAATCTTATGGCTTTAGATAAGACCTTGATTTTCATTGCTCACCGCTTGACCATTGCTGAGCGGACAGAGAAGGTTGTTGTCTTGGATCAGGGCAAGATTGTTGAAGAAGGAAAGCATGCTGATTTGCTTGCACAGGGTGGCTTTTATGCCCATTTGGTGAATAGCTAGAAAGAGGAGAGGATGAAACCAGAATTTTTAGAAAGTGCGGAGTTTTATAATCGTCGTTACCATAATTTTTCCAGTCGGGTGATTGTCCCCATGTCCCTTCTGCTCGTGTTTTTGCTTGGATTTGCAACATTTGCAGAGAAGGAGATGAGTTTGTCTACTAGAGCTACTGTTGAGCCTAGTCGAATCCTTGCAAATATCCAGTCAACTAGCAATAATCGTATGCTTGTCAATCATTTGGAAGAAAATAAGCTGGTTAAAAAGGGAGAACTGTTAGTTCAATATCAGGAAGGGGCAGAGGGTGTCCAAGCGGAGTCTTATGCCAGTCAGTTGGACATGCTCAAGGATCAAAAAAAGCAATTGGAGTATTTGCAGAAGAGCTTGCAAGAAGGGGAGAACCACTTTCCAGAGGAGGATAAGTTTGGCTACCAAGCCACCTTTCGCGACTACATCAGTCAAGCAGGCAGTCTTAGGGCTAGTACATCGCAACAAAATGAGACCATCGCGTCCCAGAATGCAGCAGCTAGCCAAACCCAAGCCGAAATCGGCAATCTCATCAGCCAAACAGAGGCTAAAATTCGCGATTACCAGACAGCTAAGTCAGCTATTGAAACAGGTGCTTCCTTGGCCAATCAGAATCTAGCCTACTCTCTCTACCAGTCCTACAAGTCTCAGGGCGAGGAAAATCCGCAAGCAAAATCTCAGGCTGTTGCGCAGGTTGAAGCGCAGCTCTCTCAGTTAGAATCCAGTCTTGCTACTTACCGTGTCCAGTATGCAGGTTCAGGTGCCCAACAAGCCTATGCATCAGGCTTAAGCAGTCAATTAGAGTCTCTCAAATCCCAACACTTGGCTAAGGTTGGTCAGGAATTGACCCTTCTAGACCAGAAAATCTTGGAGGCAGAGTCAGGCAAGAAGGTTCAGGGAAATCTTTTAGACAAGGGGAAAATTACGGCGAGTGAGGATGGGGTGCTTCATCTTAATCCTGAGACCAGTGATTCTACCATGGTAGCAGAAGGTGCCCTACTAGCCCAACTCTATCCGTCCTTAGAAAAAGAAGGGAAAGCCAAACTCACAGCTTATCTAAGTTCAAAAGATGTAGCAAGGATCAAGGTCGGTGATTCTGTTCGCTATACTACGACTCATGATGCCAAGAATCAACTTTTCCTAGATTCTACTATTACAAGTATTGATGCGACAGCTACTAAGACTGAGAAAGGGAATTTCTTTAAAATTGAGGTGGAGACTAATCTAACTTCGGAGCAGGCTGAAAAACTTCGGTATGGGGTGGAAGGTCGCCTGCAGATGATTACGGGCAAGAAAAGTTACCTGCGTTATTATTTGGATCAATTTTTGAACAAAGAGTAATGTTCGTGTTTTTAGAGTTAAATTATTTTAAAACTGTGAGAAAGATTCTTCTTGCAGTTTTTTTCTTTATGATTTTCGTGACGCAATTATTATTTATTCGGTTAGATTCTTGTGTTTTTTGTTTTTTTATGGTAGAATGTGCTCAAGTAATACGAAAGGCGAACTTTAAAATGTCAAAACAATTGATCTATTCGGGAAAAGCTAAAGATATCTATACAACTGAGGATGAAAATCTTATTATTTCAACTTACAAGGACCAGGCGACTGCTTTCAATGGTGTTAAGAAGGAGCAGATTGCAGGTAAGGGAGTCTTGAATAATCAGATTTCATCTTTTATTTTTGAGAAATTAAATGCGGCTGGTGTGGCGACTCACTTTGTGGAGAAGCTTTCAGACACGGAACAACTCAATAAAAAGGTTAAGATTATTCCTTTGGAAGTCGTGCTTCGCAACTACACGGCTGGTTCCTTTTCAAAACGTTTTGGTGTGGATGAGGGAATCGCATTTGAGACTCCGATTGTCGAATTTTACTACAAAAATGATGATTTGGATGATCCATTCATCAATGATGAGCATGTGAAATTCCTACAGATTGCGGATGACCAGCAAATCGCCTACTTGAAGGAAGAAACTCGTCGAATCAATGAACTCTTGAAAGCCTGGTTTGCTGAGATTGGGCTTAAGTTGATTGACTTTAAGCTAGAATTCGGTTTTGACAAAGATGGCAAGATTATCTTAGCGGACGAATTTTCACCAGATAACTGCCGTTTGTGGGATGCAGATGGCAACCACATGGACAAGGATGTTTTCCGTAGAGGTCTCGGAGAATTGACAGATGTTTATGAGATTGTCTGGGAAAAGTTGCAGGATTTGAAATAATCTGTTTGCAACGGAAAACCTTCGTCTCTCAACTAAAAGGACTCAGGCTGAAAGGGTCCCCCAGACCTTTTCACTCCGTAGAGGATTGGGAGAGCTAACAGACGTTTATGAAGTTGTCTGGGAGAAGTTGCAGGGGTTGAAATAACAGTCTCAAGGCTGTTTAGGAACATTGCAAGAGCTGAAATAAAGGAATAAGAATTGATGGATAAACGTATTTTTGTTGAAAAAAAGGCTGATTTTCAGGTCAAGTCAGAGAGTTTGGTAAGAGAGCTCCAGCATAACTTGGGACTTTCAAGCTTGAAAAGTATTCGCATCGTGCAAGTTTATGATGTATTTGACTTGGCAGAGAACCTGTTTGCACCTGCAGAGAAACACATTTTCTCTGAGCAGGTGACAGACCATGTTTTGGACGAAGCGGCTGTGCATGCGAATCTTGCCAACTATGCTTTCTTTGCG
The DNA here is from genome assembly GCA_963527735.1 of uncultured Streptococcus sp. Classification (GTDB taxonomy): domain Bacteria; phylum Bacillota; class Bacilli; order Lactobacillales; family Streptococcaceae; genus Streptococcus. The sequence goes on along the minus strand of CAURTM010000002.1, from coordinate 54,801 downwards.
ATTGAAAGCCTACCAGGGCAGTTTGACCAGCGTGCGGCATCTTCACAGGAAGCCTTGCTTTTGCTGGGAAGTTCGAGTGATGTGACCGTCAACACAGCTCAACTTTACTTGGTCAATAAGGACATTGAAGCGACTGAGCTAGAAGCGGTCAAGAACTACTTGCTCAATCCAGTTGATTCTCGTTTCAAAGATATCACGACAGGGATTGCCAAGCAGGAATTTTCTGAGTCAGACAAGACCATTCCAAAATTGACTTTCTTTGAAAGCTATACAGCAGAAGATTTTGCCCTCTACAAGGCCGAGCAAGGGATGGCTATGGAAGTGGATGATTTGCTTTTTATCCAAGACTACTTCAAGTCAATCGAGCGCGTGCCAACTGAGACAGAGCTCAAGGTTTTGGATACTTACTGGTCTGACCACTGCCGTCATACGACTTTTGAGACAGAGTTGAAACACATCGACTTTTCAGCTTCTAAATTTCAAAAGCAATTGCAGTCAACCTATGACAAGTATATTGCCATGCGTGATGAGTTGGGGCGTTCTGAAAAACCGCAAACCTTGATGGATATGGCGACTATTTTCGGTCGTTATGAGCGTGCTAATGGACGTTTGGATGATATGGAAGTGTCAGACGAAATCAATGCTTGCTCAGTAGAAATCGAAGTGGACGTTGATGGTATCAAGGAATCTTGGCTCCTCATGTTTAAAAATGAAACTCATAACCACCCAACTGAGATTGAACCATTTGGTGGGGCTGCTACCTGTATCGGTGGAGCTATTCGTGATCCGTTGTCAGGCCGTTCATACGTTTACCAAGCTATGCGTATCTCAGGCGCTGGTGATATTACAGCTCCGATTTCGGAAACTCGCGCTGGGAAATTGCCACAACAAGTCATTTCGAAGACAGCGGCCCATGGTTATTCTTCTTACGGTAACCAGATTGGGCTTGCAACAACCTACGTTCGTGAATACTTCCACCCAGGCTTTGTAGCTAAACGCATGGAGCTAGGTGCTGTTGTCGGTGCAGCTCCTAAGGGCAATGTTGTCCGTGAAAAACCGGAAGCGGGTGATGTCATTATCCTCCTTGGAGGTAAGACTGGACGTGATGGTGTCGGTGGTGCGACAGGTTCTTCTAAGGTTCAAACAGTTGAGTCCGTGGAAACTGCTGGAGCTGAAGTTCAAAAAGGGAATGCTATCGAAGAACGCAAGATTCAACGACTTTTCCGTAATGGCGATGTCACTCGTCTTATCAAGAAGTCCAATGACTTTGGAGCAGGTGGTGTCTGTGTAGCCATCGGTGAATTGGCAGATGGTCTTGAAATCGACCTTAATAAAGTGCCTCTTAAATACCAGGGCTTGAATGGTACCGAAATTGCCATCTCTGAATCTCAAGAACGGATGGCAGTCGTGGTTCGTCCTGAGGATGTAGATGCCTTCGTTGCTGAATGTAACAAAGAGAATATTGATGCTGTTGTGGTGGCGACAGTGACTGAAAAACCAAATCTAGTCATGCACTGGAATGGTGAAACCATTGTCGACTTGGAACGTCGTTTCCTTGATACAAACGGTGTGCGCGTGGTCGTTGATGCAAAGGTGGTGGACAAGGATGTCAAGCTTCCAGAAGAACGCACAACAAGCGCTAACACACTTGAAGTTGATACCCTTGCGGTTCTATCTGATTTGAATCATGCGAGTCAAAAAGGCTTGCAGACCATCTTTGACTGCTCTGTTGGACGTTCAACGGTTAATCACCCACTTGGTGGTCGCTACCAACTTACACCAACTGAGGCTTCTGTGCAGAAATTGCCAGTTCAACACGGTGTGACTCATACTGCGTCAGTCATTGCTCAAGGTTTCAACCCTTATATTGCAGAATGGTCTCCATACCACGGTGCTGCCTATGCGGTGATCGAAGCGACTGCTCGTTTGGTAGCTGCTGGTGCAAACTGGTCTAAGGCTCGCTTCTCTTACCAAGAGTATTTCGAGCGCATGGATAAACAAGCTGAGCGTTTTGGTCAGCCAGTAGCAGCTCTTCTAGGCTCTATCGAAGCACAAATCCAACTTGGCTTGCCATCTATCGGAGGTAAGGACTCTATGTCGGGTACCTTTGAAGAATTGACAGTACCACCAACCTTGGTTGCCTTTGGGGTGACAACAGCAGATAGCCGCAAGGTACTCTCTCCTGAGTTTAAGACTGCTGGGGAAAATATTTATTACATTCCAGGTCAAGCATTGGCTCAAGAGATTGATTTCAATCTTATCAAGTCTAACTTCGCTCAATTTGAAGCCCTTCAAAAGGCTCACAAAGTAACAGCAGCTTCAGCTGTTAAATATGGTGGTGTTATTGAAAGTTTGGCACTTGCTACTTTTGGAAATCATATCGGTGCTGAGGTAATCTTACCTGAACTTGAGACGGCTTTGACAGCTCAATTAGGTGGATTTGTCTTTACCTCTCCTGAAGAAATCGCTGGAGTGGAGAAAATCGGACAAACAAAAGCAGACTTTACACTAACTGTCAACGATGTGAAGCTAGATGGACACAAACTTGACAGTGCTTTCCAAGGGAAATTGGAAGAAGTTTACCCAACAGAGTTTGCTCAAGCCAAAGAACTGGCTGAAGTACCAGCTGTGGTATCAGATGTTGTGATTAAAGCCAAAGAAAAGGTTGAAAAACCTGTGGTTTACATCCCAGTCTTCCCAGGAACCAACTCAGAATATGACTCAGCCAAGGCATTTGAAAAAGAAGGCGCAGAGGTTAACTTGGTGCCATTCGTGACACTCAATGAAGAAGCCATTGTCAAGTCAGTTGAAACCATGGTTGACAATATCGGTAAGGCTAACATCCTCTTCTTTGCAGGTGGATTCTCAGCTGCGGACGAACCAGATGGATCAGCTAAGTTTATTGTCAATATCCTGCTCAATGAAAAAGTGCGTGCAGCTATTGATAGCTTTATCGCCCGTGGTGGCTTGATTATCGGTATCTGTAATGGATTCCAGGCCTTGGTCAAATCAGGTCTTCTTCCATACGGGAACTTCGAGGATGCTAATAGTACTAGTCCAACCCTCTTCTACAATGATGCCAACCAACACGTGGCTAAGATGGTGGAAACTCGGATTGCCAATACCAACTCACCATGGTTAGCTGCGGTGCAAGTGGGCGATATCCACGCTATTCCTGTTTCACACGGTGAAGGGAAGTTTGTCGTGACGGCTGAGGAATTTGCAGAGCTCCGTGACAATGGACAAATCTTTAGCCAATACGTTGACTTTGACGGCAAACCAAGTATGGACTCTAAGTACAATCCGAATGGTTCTGTCCATGCCATCGAAGGAATTACCAGCAAGAATGGTCAAATCATCGGTAAGATGGGCCACTCAGAACGTTATGAGGAAGGTCTTTTCCAAAATATCCCAGGAAATAAAGACCAGCACCTGTTCGCGTCAGCGGTTAAATACTTTACTGGAAAATAAGACTTGCAGATTTTCTAATAGATAGTATCAGTAATGTAAAAGTCATGTAGATTTAGCTCTTGGTGCTACACAAATAAAAATTAGGTATATAAAATGACATACGAAGTAAAATCTCTTAATGAAGAATGTGGTGTTTTCGGTATCTGGGGACATCCAGATGCTGCTAAATTGACCTATTTTGGTCTCCATAGTCTTCAGCACCGTGGTCAGGAGGGGGCAGGAATCCTCTCCAATGATCAGGGACAATTGAAGCGCCATCGTGATATGGGACTTCTATCAGAAGTCTTCAGAAATCCTGCTAATTTGGATAAATTGACAGGAATTGGTGCGATTGGGCATGTGCGTTATGCGACTGCTGGCGAAGCTTCTGTAGATAATATTCAGCCCTTCCTCTTCCGTTTTCACGATATGCAGTTTGGCTTGGCTCATAATGGAAACTTAACCAATGCTGCCTCTCTCAAGAAAGAATTGGAACAAAGAGGAGCGATTTTCAGCGCGACTTCGGACTCGGAAATCTTGGCTCATCTCATTCGTCGGAGTCATAATCCGAACTTAATGGGAAAAATCAAGGAAGCGCTCAGCCTTGTCAAAGGTGGCTTTGCTTATATCTTGCTATTTGAAGATAAGTTGATTGCGGCTCTTGACCCAAATGGTTTCCGTCCGCTTTCTATCGGGAAAATGGCCAACGGAGCAGTAGTCGTTTCCTCTGAAACCTGTGCTTTTGAGGTTATTGGTGCAGAGTGGATTCGTGATTTGAAGCCAGGTGAGATTGTGATCATTGATGACAAGGGCATCCAGTATGATAGCTATACGGATGATACTCAGCTCGCGATTTGTTCTATGGAGTATATCTATTTTGCCCGCCCTGATTCTAATATCCACGGTGTCAATGTCCATACGGCTCGCAAACGTATGGGTGCCCAATTGGCGCGTGAATTCAAGCACGAGGCGGATATCGTGGTCGGTGTGCCCAATTCTTCCCTCAGCGCAGCTATGGGCTTTGCGGAAGAATCAGGTCTACCAAATGAAATGGGTCTGATCAAAAACCAATACACCCAACGTACCTTTATCCAACCGACTCAAGAATTGCGGGAGCAAGGGGTGCGGATGAAACTCTCTGCTGTTTCAGGCGTTGTAAAAGGCAAGCGTGTGGTTATGATTGATGACTCTATTGTACGTGGAACAACCTCTCGTCGGATTGTTCAGCTCTTGAAAGAAGCGGGTGCAACTGAGGTTCACGTTGCTATTGGCAGTCCAGCGCTAGCTTATCCATGTTTCTACGGGATTGATATCCAGACCCGTCAGGAACTGATTGCGGCCAATCATACGGTTGAAGAAACGCGCCAAATCATTGGTGCGGACAGTCTGACTTACCTTTCTGTTGAAGGTTTGATTGATTCGATTGGTATTGAAACAGATGCGCCAAATGGCGGTCTCTGTGTCGCTTACTTTGACGGTGACTACCCAACACCTCTCTATGATTACGAAGAAGACTACCGTAGAAGTTTGGAAGAAAAGACTAGTTTTTACAAATAGACGGATAAAGATTCTCCATTAAAGGAAAGGAAGAGGAGACAAAATGACAAATAAAAATGCTTATGCCCAGTCGGGTGTGGATGTTGAAGCGGGTTATGAAGTTGTTGAACGGATCAAAAAGCATGTAGCTCGTACGGAGCGTGCAGGTGTCATGGGAGCTCTTGGTGGCTTTGGTGGTATGTTTGACCTTTCAAAGACTGGGGCTAAAGAGCCTGTCTTGATTTCAGGGACTGACGGTGTCGGAACCAAGCTCATGTTGGCTATCAAATATGATAAGCACGATACAATCGGTCAGGACTGTGTGGCCATGTGCGTCAATGATATCATCGCTGCAGGTGCGGAACCTCTCTATTTCCTCGACTATGTGGCGACAGGGAAGAATGAACCAGCTAAGCTAGAACAAGTAGTCGCTGGTGTGGCAGAGGGTTGTGTGCAGGCAGGCGCTGCCCTCATCGGTGGAGAAACAGCTGAAATGCCTGGTATGTACGGCGAAGACGACTATGACTTGGCTGGTTTTGCGGTCGGTGTGGCTGAAAAATCCCAAATCATCGACGGCTCAAAAGTGGCAGAAGGAGATGTTCTGCTCGGACTTGCTTCAAGTGGGATTCACTCAAATGGTTACTCTCTCGTTCGTCGTGTCTTTGCGGATTACACAGGTGAGGAAGTCCTTCCAGAATTGGAAGGCAAGAAACTCAAGGAAGTTCTTCTTGAGCCGACTCGTATCTATGTCAAAGCTGTCTTGCCCCTCATCAAGGAAGGCTTGGTAAACGGCATTGCCCACATTACAGGTGGTGGCTTTATCGAAAATGTCCCTCGTATGTTTGCAGCTGACTTAGCTGCTGAGATTGAGGAAAGCAAGGTTCCAGTTCTTCCGATTTTCAAGGCCATTGAAAAATACGGTCAGATCAAACACGAAGAAATGTTTGAAATCTTCAATATGGGTGTGGGACTTATGCTAGCAGTTAGCCCTGAAAATGTAAGTCGTATCAAGGAATTGTTGGATGAACCAGTCTATGAAATTGGTCGTATCGTCAAGAAAGAAAACGAAAGTGTCATCATCAAATGAAAAAAATAGCGGTTTTTGCCTCTGGTAATGGCTCAAATTTTCAGGTGATAGCGGAACAATTTCCAGTAGAGTTTGTCTTTTCAGACCATCGTGACGCCTATGTGCTCGAACGTGCAGACAAGCTCGGCGTTCTGTCCTATGCTTTTGAACTCAAGGAGTTTGAGAGCAAGGCAGACTACGAAGCGGCCCTTGTCGAACTCTTGGAAGAACACCAGATTGACTTGGTTTGTCTAGCAGGCTACATGAAAATCGTTGGGCCAACCTTATTGGCGGCTTATGAAGGTCGGATTGTCAACATTCATCCAGCCTACCTGCCAGAGTTTCCAGGAGCTCATGGGATTGAGGATGCTTGGAATGATGGCGTTGCTGAGAGCGGCGTGACCATTCATTGGGTGGATTCAGGTGTGGATACAGGAAAGGTCATCAAACAAGTACGTGTGCCAAGGTTAGCTGATGATTTCATCGAAAGTTTTGAAACTCGGATTCATGAGGCAGAGTACAAGTTGTATCCAGAGGTTATTAGAGAATTGTTGGACAAGTAAATGAAAAAATGGTTGGAAACACTTGCCTTGATTACTTTGGTAATCATTCTACGTTTACTAGTAAATTTTTTGTTCCCAGAGATTCCCTATTGGGGAAGATTTTTACTGACAGTAATTTTGGGAGTCTTGGTAATCGTCTCCCTATACTTTATGAATCGAAAAATTCGTAGGTAGAGAGTTTGAAAATGAAAGGAAAAAACATGACTAAACGCGCCTTAATCAGCGTCTCAGACAAAGTGGGCATTGTTGAATTTGCCCAAGAACTTAAAAAACTTGGTTGGGATATTATCTCGACAGGTGGGACAAAGGTTGCCCTTGATACTGCTGGGGTGGACACCATTGCGATCGATGATGTGACGGGCTTCCCAGAAATGATGGATGGTCGTGTTAAGACCCTTCATCCAAATATCCACGGTGGGCTCCTCGCTCGTCGTGATTTGGATAGTCACCTGGAAGCAGCCAAAGACAATCAAATCGAGCTCATTGACCTTGTAGTGGTCAATCTCTATCCCTTTAAAGAAACGATTCTCAAACCAGACGTGACTTATGCTGATGCGGTGGAGAATATCGATATCGGCGGGCCATCTATGCTTCGTTCAGCAGCTAAAAATCACGCTAGCGTAACGGTTGTGGTAGACCCTGCTGACTATACAGTGGTTTTGGACGAGTTGTCAGCCAATGGTGAAACGACTTACGAAACCCGTCAACGTTTGGCAGCCAAGGTTTTCCGTCACACAGCAGCTTATGATGCTTTGATTGCAGAATACTTCACAGCTCAAGTGGGTGAAAGCAAGCCTGAAAAGTTGACCTTGACTTATGACCTCAAGCAAGCTATGCGTTACGGTGAGAACCCTCAACAAGACGCAGACTTCTACCAAAAAGCTTTGCCGACTGACTACTCGATTGCATCCGCTAAACAGCTTAACGGGAAAGAATTGTCATTCAATAATATCCGTGACGCTGATGCGGCCATTCGTATCATCCGTGATTTTAAAGACCGTCCAACCGTTGTGGCTCTCAAACACATGAACCCATGTGGAATCGGTCAGGCTGATGACATCGAGACTGCTTGGGACTACGCTTATGAGTCTGACCCAGTGTCTATCTTTGGTGGTATCGTTGTTCTTAACCGTGAGGTGGATGCTGCGACAGCTGAGAAGATGCATGGTGTTTTCCTTGAAATCATCATCGCACCAAGCTATACGGATGAAGCGCTAGCCATTTTGACCAATAAAAAGAAAAACTTGCGTATCCTTGCCTTGCCATTTGATGCTCAAGAGGCCAGTGAAGTGGAAGCAGAATACACAGGTGTAGTTGGTGGACTCCTCGTTCAAAACCAAGACGTGGTCAAGGAAAGCCCAGCTGACTGGCAAGTGGTGACCAAACGCCAACCAACAGAGACAGAAGCGACAGCTCTTGAGTTCGCTTGGAAGGCTATCAAGTATGTCAAATCAAACGGTATTATCGTGACCAATGACCACATGACACTTGGCGTTGGCCCAGGTCAAACTAATCGTGTGGCCTCTGTTCGTATTGCCATTGACCAAGCCAAAGACCGTCTGGACGGCGCTGTGCTTGCTTCAGATGCCTTCTTCCCATTTGCGGATAACGTGGAAGAAATTGCCAAAGCAGGTATCAAGGCCATCATCCAGCCAGGAGGCTCAGTCCGTGACCAAGAATCTATCGAAGCGGCAGACAAATATGGCTTGACTATGGTCTTCACAGGCGTGAGACATTTTAGACATTAAGAAGGTAAAGGGAAGAAAAAAGTTTCTTTCCTTTTTTTGCGTAAAAACGCGGAGTGAAACAAGATTAAAACGAACGTTTGTGATATAATATTAGTAAATAATTCGCAAAAGAGGTTGAGAGATGAAGCTGTTAGTTGTCGGTTCTGGTGGTCGTGAACATGTGATTGCTAAGAAGTTGCTTGAGTCAAAAGAGATAGAAAAGGTTTTTGTTGCTCCTGGGAATGATGGGATGACTCTGGATGGTTTGGAATTGGTAAATATATCTATTTCCGAACATTCTAAGTTGATTGAGTTTGCAAAAGCCAACGATATTGCTTGGACCTTTATAGGGCCAGATGATGCCCTTGCCGCTGGTATCGTGGATGATTTCCATGCAGCTGGTCTCAAAGCCTTTGGTCCGACAAGATTGGCAGCTGAGCTGGAGTGGTCCAAGGATTTTGCCAAGGAAATCATGGTCAAATACGGCGTTCCGACAGCAGCCTATGGCACATTCTCAGATTTCGAGGCAGCTAAGGTTTATATCGAGGAGAAAGGCGCTCCAATCGTCGTCAAGGCGGATGGTTTGGCTCTTGGGAAAGGTGTTGTCGTTGCTGAGACAGTCGAGCAAGCAGTCGAAGCCGCTCACGAGATGCTTTTAGACAATAAATTTGGTGACTCAGGCGCGCGTGTAGTTATTGAGGAATTCCTTGAAGGAGAGGAATTTTCACTCTTTGCCTTTGTCAATGGCGACAAGTTCTATATCATGCCGACAGCGCAAGACCACAAACGTGCCTATGATGGCGATAAGGGGCCTAACACTGGTGGGATGGGTGCCTATGCGCCAGTTCCACACTTACCACAGAGTGTAGTTGATACATCGGTTGACACCATTGTCAAGCCAGTCCTCGAAGGGATGATCAAAGAAGGTCGTCCGTATCTTGGTGTCCTTTACGCAGGGCTTATTCTGACAGCTGATGGACCTAAGGTCATCGAGTTCAACGCTCGTTTTGGAGATCCTGAAACGCAAATCATCTTGCCTCGTTTAACATCTGACTTTGCACAAAATATTACGGATATCCTCGATGGTAAGGAGCCAAACATCACATGGACGGACAAGGGTGTGACGCTGGGTGTGGTTGTCGCATCCAATGGTTACCCGCTTGACTATGAAAAAGGTGTTGAATTGCCAGCTAAGACAGAGGGTGATATCATCACCTACTATGCAGGGGCTAAGTTTGTGGAAAATAGCAGAGCACTGCTATCAAACGGTGGCCGTGTCTATATGCTCGTCACCACCGCAGACACCGTCAAAGACGGACAAAACATTATTTACAGTGAACTCGCCCAACAAAACACAGAAGGGCTCTTCTACCGAACCGATATCGGAAGCAAGGCTATTAAGTAAAGATATAAGAATAACGCGATAAAGTCGCCAAACCCGATAATGGTCGCCGTGGTGAAAAGACCAGAACAATTTCTGTTCTGGTCTAGGGAAAATTTGAGACTTAGGCTCAAAGTTTAGGAATGAAACCGAAGGTTTGCTTCCGCCCCCACCACCTAAGACCATTATCAAAAAAGAAGAAAAGGAAAAATTATGACTAAACCAGTAATTTCCATCATCATGGGCTCAAAATCCGACTGGGCAACCATGCAAAAAACAGCAGAAGTCCTAGACCGCTTCGGTGTAGCCTACGAGAAGAAGGTTGTCTCTGCCCATCGCACACCTGATCTTATGTTCAAGCATGCCGAGGAAGCACGGAGTAACGGTATCAAGGTCATTATTGCAGGTGCAGGTGGCGCAGCCCATTTGCCAGGTATGGTCGCAGCCAAAACAACCCTTCCTGTCATTGGTGTGCCTGTCAAATCACGTGCCCTTAGTGGTGTGGACTCGCTTTACTCTATCGTACAGATGCCGGGTGGCGTACCTGTTGCGACAATGGCTATCGGTGAAGCAGGAGCGACCAACGCTGCCCTCTTCGCCCTCCGTCTCCTCTCAGTAGAGGATCAGTCTATCGTGACAGCATTGGCAGATTTCGCAAAGGAGCAAGGAAAAATCGCAGAGGAGTCTACCAATGAGCTCATCTAAAACAATCGGAATTATCGGTGGCGGTCAACTGGGTCAGATGATGGCTATCTCTTCTATCTACATGGGGCACAAGGTTATAGCGCTGGATCCTGCGGCAGATTGTCCTGCCTCTCGCGTGGCGGAAATCATCTTGGCTCCTTATAATGACGTGGATGCTCTGCGTCAGTTGTCTGAGCGTTGCGATGTCCTCACCTATGAGTTTGAAAATGTCGATGCTGACGGTTTGGATGCTGTTATCAAGGATGGTCAACTTCCTCAAGGAACCGACCTGCTTCGCATTTCCCAAAATCGCATCTTTGAAAAGGACTTTCTCTCAAACAAGGCTCAAGTTACTGTGGCACCTTACAAGGTTGTGACTTCTAGTCGAGACTTGGCAGATATGGACCTGTCGAAAAATTATGTCCTCAAGACTGCGACTGGTGGCTACGATGGGCATGGGCAAAAGGTCATTCGCTCAGAAGCAGACTTGAAAGAAGCCTGTGTACTAGCCGATTCAGCCGACTGCGTTTTGGAAGAATTTGTCAATTTTGATCTTGAAATTTCGGTTATCGTTTCTGGGAATGGCAAGGATGTGACGGTTTTCCCAGTTCAGGAAAATATCCACCGTAACAACATCCTCTCTAAGACCATTGTGCCTGCCCGCATTTCAGAAAGTCTAGCCGAGAAAGCCAAAGCTGTGGCAGTGAGAATCGCTGAGCAACTCAACTTGTCTGGAACTCTCTGCGTGGAAATGTTTGCGACGGCTGACGATATTATCGTCAATGAGATTGCCCCGCGTCCACACAATTCAGGACACTACTCAATCGAAGCCTGTGGTTTCTCGCAGTTTGATACCCATATCTTGGGTGTTCTGGGAGCACCATTGCCAGCCATCAAACTACATGCGCCTGCTGTTATGCTCAATGTCCTCGGCCAACACGTCGAGGCTGCTGAAAAATATGTGACAGAAAATCCAAGCGCCCACCTCCACATGTATGGTAAAATAGAAGCGAAGCACAACCGCAAGATGGGACATGTGACTTTGTTTAGCGATGTGCCGGATAGTGTGGGAGAGTTTGGGAAAGGGATAGATTTTTAGGAGAAACAACTATATATGACATTTGATAATAAAATATATGAACAGGAATTGATGAAATCATTTAATATTCATCAGTTTGATTTTGTTGAAGAAGGTCTGCCACTACCAATTTTTTATGGTTCTCTATTTAATCGAGAACAAAACATGGAATTTGAGCAGCAGAATAACTTTTATCTGGTAAAAACAAAGTATTCAATTGTTGATAAAACACTTCTTGCTGAACGTAATCAATCAAATGGAGAACAAAAATTTGATTTTAATAATAAGTTTGATTTACAAAAATTAGAAACTAAATTCAATGAATTTGAAAAAAGATTTCAAGAATTTGTAAATTTGGAATATAATAAAATATGCTATTTGGGGATTCCTAGTTCTGAGTGTGGAGTCTATAATATTCCTCAAATTTTAGCCAAGATAATGAATCCTAATCAAGAAATTGAGTTAATAAGAACCATAACAAAGGATAAGACTCATATAGAGAATGGTAAACGTCAAATTTTATTTGATGAGATTACAAAAGGATTAGAATTGCAAGGAGTAGGTGAATTTTGGTGGGAGAAATTTGACTTTGTAGTCGTAATTGACGATGTGACAACTACCGGAAGTTCTTTTAGAATGGTTGATAAATATCTTATCAATAAAGGAGTTCCAAAAGAAAAAATTGTGAATTATTCTCTTTATAAACATCAAAAGGTCGAGAAATGGAATAGTATTGTTGAGAAATATGAGCACTTTGAAAATTTTAGATCAAATTCTCAAATAGATTTAATAATTTGGGACTTTGATGAGACAATTGTTGATTCAAGAAAAAGGAATGTAGAATTTGAAAGCACAATCAACGATAAGATGAAGCTTAAGAAAGGAAACAAATATTTCAAAAATGGGGAAACTTTTTATAGAGCCTCCCCAATATATTCTATTTATCCAGGTTTGGAAGAGATATTTGAGTTTCTTGCTAATGATGGAATGATTTATGAAATTATATCAAATAGATATTATTTGATGGAAAAACTATTTTATCAAGAGAAATTAAGAAAGAAAATTTTTCCTAAGGACGAGGGTGATGGGTGCCAATATGTTAGTTATAAAACTAACGGTGAATATACTAACTATGAAAAATGTTGTTGGCTGGTTCCGACTTTTGAAACAAAAATTGATGATTATACAATCAAATATTTGAAACCATCTCCTGAAACAATTAAAAATGGGGTGGGACTTACTCTAGATACGATAGAGCCTACACGAATTATTGGAATAGGAAATACCAAAAATGATATTATTGCATATAAAGCAGCTGGACTTGAAACAGTCTTAGTTACATGGGGAATCCACTATAGATTTGGTCGAGACTATGGTGCGGATCATGTGTTTCATAATCCAGAACAATTATTGGATTTTCTGAAGAAGAATACTTCAGGGATGTACTCATTAAGGGATTTTGATAATGGCATTTCTTTAGTTGCAGAACCCCAAATTAATTTTGATGACAACTAATTTTAAAAAAAGTAGAAAAACATGATAGAGAATTATGACTTAAGTACTAAAATTATTGCCTTGAGTGGGCTCAAAGGGATGGGAAGAAAAAGAATTGCTGATTTTTTAGAAGATGTTTTTTCTAAAAGAGGAAGTTATGACTTCACTTTTGAGGATATTTCTGGTAGTAAGATTAGTCAGCTAAAAAATTTAATTAAAACTGATTTGACTAAGTCAAATTGGGATTTTCAATGTAATAAAGCGAAAGAAATTATTGATAATAGTTTAGAAAAGAAAATAGCTACGATTAATTTTAATGATGCCGAGTATCCTAAAGAGCTAGCTGTTTTACCTAAGAAACCACTAGTATTATTTGTTAAAGGGAATATAAAGTTACTCACAGATACTAAAAAAGTAGCAGTAATTGGCACTAGGCAACCAAGTGTTTTTGCCCAAAAGATGACTTCAAGGATTACAGAGCAGTTATCTAAATTAGATTACACAGTGGTCAGTGGACTAGCTGTTGGATGTGACTCCTTGGCTCATGAAATGGCAAGTATTACAAATGGTAAAACTATAGCTATTTTAGCTCATGGATTAGATGTTCCAATTTATCCTAAAGTAAACCGTCCACTAGCTGATGACATTTTACGTAATGGTGGAACCCTGGTATCTGAATATCCTATTGGAACAACTTTAAGGCCTAGCTATTTGGTTGAACGTGATGAATGGCAAAGTGGTATGAGTTTAGGAACAATTACTATCGAATCATCAAATAGTGGTGGAAGCAGACATGCAACCTATAAAGCATTAGAACAAGATAGAGCATTAGCCGTTCTTGATCATACTCTCTTTAAGAATGGCAAGGGATGGCAAGTATATTTTTCAAATGATTCCGCTATTTCTTTAAATCAACAATTGTTAGCAGAAAAAAAAGCTTTTCCTCTTTACTCGTTAGATAGCATATTTGAATTTGATAAAAAAATGCAATCAATAAAAGAAAAAGTAAATAAAAAATACAGTCGGATTACAACCAATAAAACTATTGTAACAACTAATAAGCAAGATAACATTATTCAGACTTCTCTTTTTTAGTTGTGGTTTTATCGGTTCATAATATAGATTTCGTTTTATATTTTATAAAACTATTGTGACTAGCAAATATATAATACTGAGTTAATCTAAATTTAACTTGGAGCGTTAATTATTAATCTTATAAAATGAAAGGAACAAGGGTACTCGTATTCACAAAAACTGAATACGGACTACAGACTTTATCAATTATATGATACAATTCATTGTCAACGCATTTGTTGAAAAGGATAAGACTGGGGCAGTCGTCGAAGTCTTGTATGCTAGTAGCGATCATGAAAAAGTGAAAGCTAAGTATGAAGAGTTAGTTGCACAACACCCTGAAAACTATTTAGCTATCTATGATGTCCCGTTAGATACGGATTTGAATACACTAAATCATTACCCATCTGTGTGGATTGGGAAAGAAGAATTTGAATAAAGTGATTGCTGGTTGCTAACTGATGGGAAACATCAAAAGAAAGGAAAAATTAACAACATGATCAACCGTTACTCTCGCCCTGAGATGGCGAACATTTGGAGTGAAGAAAATAAATACCGTGCTTGGCTTGAGGTGGAAATCTTGGCTGACGAGGCATGGGCTGAGTTGGGGGAAATCCCTAAGGAAGATGTAGCTTTGATTCGTGAGAAAGCGGACTTTGACATCGACCGTATTTTGGAGATTGAGCAGGAGACTCGTCACGATGTGGTTGCCTTCACACGTGCGGTTTCTGAAACTCTTGGCGAAGAGCGCAAGTGGGTCCATTACGGCTTGACATCAACTGACGTGGTGGATACGGCTTACGGTTACCTCTACAAGCAGGCCAACGACATCATACGTCGTGACCTTGAAAACTTCACTAACATTATCGCTGACAAGGCTAAGGAGCACAAGTTCACCATCATGATGGGGCGTACCCATGGGGTGCACGCTGAGCCGACAACTTTTGGTCTGAAATTGGCGACTTGGTACAGCGAAATGAAGCGCAATATCGAGCGTTTCGAGCATGCGGCTGCTGGTGTGGAAGCTGGTAAGATTTCTGGTGCGGTTGGGAACTTTGCTAATATCCCACCATTTGTAGAGCAATATGTCTGCGACAAATTGGGTATTCGTGCCCAAGAAATCTCTACACAGGTCCTTCCTCGTGACCTTCACGCTGAGTACTTTGCGGTTCTTGCCAGCATCGCGACTTCTATCGAGCGTATGGCGACTGAGATTCGTGGTTTACAAAAATCAGAGCAACGCGAAGTAGAAGAATTCTTTGCTAAAGGGCAAAAAGGTTCATCTGCAATGCCTCACAAACGCAACCCTATCGGTTCTGAGAATATGACAGGTCTTGCGCGTGTTATCCGTGGTCACATGGTGACAGCCTATGAGAACGTGGCTCTCTGGCACGAACGTGACATTTCTCACTCATCAGCTGAGCGCATCATCACACCAGATACGACCATCTTGATTGACTACATGCTCAACCGTTTTGGAAATATTGTCAAAAACTTGACAGTCTTCCCAGAAAATATGATCCGCAACATGAACTCTACATTTGGTTTGATTTTCAGCCAACGGGCTATGTTGACCTTGATTGAGAAAGGTATGACCCGTGAGCAAGCCTATGACTTGGTGCAACCAAAAACAGCTTACTCTTGGGACAACCAAGTAGACTTTAAACCACTGCTAGAAGCAGATCCAGAGGTGACATCACGCCTCACACAAGAAGAAATCGATGAGATCTTTAACCCAGTTTATTATACTAAACGAGTGGATGATATCTTTGAACGTCTTGGTTTAGGATAATTAAAATAAAATCGAAGTTCTATTACTCTATTCACTGGAGTAGAAGAACTTCGGTTTTTCTTGTTTATTAAAGCTCTTTTGCTAAAAAGATTCCCTATATTTTAGTAAAATTTAAACAAATTTAATCTATCTTCATTGACATATAGAAAATACAGTTTTGATGGGATATAATAAGCATAGAAAAAGCCCAAGCGCTTAGGCTCAGGCTTTCTTCTTAGTGATCACGGTCACATGAAATGAATTTGATTTTGTAGTAATCCGCTCGTTTATAAGTTTCGCTGTAAGCGAGAACCTGACCAGTAGACTCTAATTTAGTAGTCTTGGTTTGTAAAACGCTAGGGAATTGTTCATCGACTCCGAGGACTGAAGCCACATGTTCTGGAGTTGGAAATGCTATTTCATTGATTTCTTCAAAATGTTCATCATTCATGTGAATGTGGTAATCCAATTTGAAACGGTTATAGATAGAGCTATAATATTCAAGATTTGGATAATTTGCGTTGATGTATTGTTCTGGAATATAAGATGTGTGATAGATGTATACGACACCATTTGTTTCGCGTACACGTTCAATCTTGTAGTAGAATTGGTTACCGCGTAGTCCAAGTTTTTCTAAGTAGCTTAGTTTGTTTCCACGCTCAATAGAAAGGACGGTCACTTTATCATCTTTAGTTTCAAAAACTTCTACATCTGAAAACTCTACGAGTTTGTGTTTGCGTGCGCGTGAAACGAATGTACCCTTTCCTTGTTGGCGGACAATATAGCCATCTTTGGCAAGGTCGTTTAAGGCGCGGACAACTGTGATAGAACTTACATCATACATAGCGATCAATTCAGCTTCAGTGTAAAATTTATCTCCACTAGCAAATTGGCCAGAAATGATTTTGTTCTTTAATTCATCTTTTATATATTGATACTTTGGAATTGCCATAATTTCACCTCGATTTTCCTTCTCCGTTAAAGATTTTACCATAAAACTGGAAAGAATAGTAGCCTTTTGAATAAAAAAATTAGAATAATAGGCTATAAGGTTAATTTACATAGGAATAAATAGAAAAATCTACATTTTTATACATGGTACTAAAATGTTGTTATGACTATAGATTACAAGATTTTTATAAGTTTTTTGTGTAAAAGTTAGTGAAAAATGAAAAAAATTGTGAAAAGCTATTGACAAATGTGGTATATTGAGTTATATTCAATATATCAACAAATGAAAGCGTAAACTTTCGCAGTCAGAAGGTAGTTTTATGACACGATTTGAGATACGAGATGATTTTTATCTCGATGGAAAATCATTTAAGATTTTATCTGGCGCCATTCATTATTTTAGGGTTCCTCCAGAGGATTGGTATCATTCGCTCTATAACTTGAAGGCTCTTGGTTTTAATACGGTAGAGACTTATGTGGCTTGGAATTTACACGAGCCTCGTGAGGGTGAGTTTCATTTTGAAGGAGCTCTGGATTTGGACCGATTTCTACAGACAGCGCAAGACTTGGGTCTCTACGCTATTGTACGGCCCTCTCCCTTTATCTGTGCGGAGTGGGAATTCGGTGGTTTACCAGCCTGGCTCTTAACCAAGGATATGAGGATTCGTTCATCAGATCCAGCCTATATTGAGGCTGTCGGTCGCTACTATGATCAGCTCTTTCCACGATTGGTTCCACATCTGTTGGACAATGGTGGCAATATCCTCATGATGCAGGTTGAAAATGAGTATGGTTCTTATGGAGAAGATAAGGCTTATCTGAGAGCAATTCGACAGTTGATGGAAGAGCGTGGCGTAACCTGTCCTCTCTTTACATCAGATGGTCCATGGAGAGCTACTCTGAAAGCTGGAACCTTAATCGAAGATGACCTCTTTGTAACAGGCAACTTTGGTTCTAAAGCTCCGTACAACTTTTCACAGATGCAGGAATTCTTTGATGAACATGGCAAGAAATGGCCGCTCATGTGTATGGAGTTCTGGGATGGCTGGTTCAATCGTTGGAAAGAACCGATTATCACACGGGATCCTAAGGAATTGGCAGATGCAGTTCGAGAGGTTTTGGAACAAGGCTCCATCAATCTTTACATGTTCCACGGTGGTACAAACTTTGGCTTCATGAATGGTTGCTCGGCTCGAGGAACCTTGGATTTGCCACAAGTTACATCTTATGATTACGATGCCCTTCTGGATGAAGAAGGAAATCCAACTGCCAAATATCTGGCAGTCAAGAAGATGATGGCAACACATTTTCCAGAGTATCCGCAGTTGGAACCACTCTACAAAGAGAGTATGGAGTTGGATGCTATTCCACTAGTTGAAAAAGTTTCCTTGTTTGAAACCTTAGATAGCTTGTCCAGTCCTGTAGAAAGCCTCTATCCTAAAAAGATGGAGGAGTTGGGACAAAGCTATGGCTATCTACTCTATCGAACAGAAACAAACTGGGATGCAGAAGAAGAAAGACTTCGTATCATTGACGGTCGAGATAGAGCTCTGCTTTATGTCGATGGTCAGTGGGTCAAAACCCAATATCAGACAGAAATTGGGGAAGATATTTTTTATCAAGGTAAAAAGAAAGCGCTATCTAGGTTGGATATCTTGGTAGAAAATATGGGGCGTGTCAACTATGGACACAAGTTCTTAGCGGATACGCAACGTAAGGGAATTCGGACAGGGGTTTGTAAGGATTTGCACTTCTTACTAAACTGGAAACACTATCCACTCCCACTAGACAATCCTGAGAAAATTGATTTTTCAAAAGGATGGACAGAAGGACAACCAGCCTTTTACGCTTATGACTTTACAGTCCAAGAGCCAAAAGATACTTACCTAGACTTGTCTGAGTTTGGTAAGGGAGTTGCCTTTGTCAATGGGCAGAATCTAGGACGTTTTTGGAACGTCGGCCCAACCCTCTCGCTTTATATTCCTCATAGCTATCTCAAGGAAGGTGATAACCGCATCATCATCTTTGAAACAGAAGGTCAATATAAAGAAGAGATTCATTTAACTCGTAAACCTACACTAAAACACATAAAGGGGGAAAACTTATGACAATTGTAGGATGCCGTATCGATGGACGTTTGATCCACGGACAAGTAGCCAATCTATGGGCTGGAAAACTAAATGTTTCACGTATTATGGTTGTAGATGACGAAGTTGTCAACAACGACGTTGAAAAGAGTGGTTTGAAACTTGCGACACCACCAGGTGTAAAATTGAGTATTTTGCCAATTGAAAAAGCGGCAGCCAATATTCTTGCTGGAAAATACGATAGCCAACGTCTCTTTATCGTGGCTCGTAAACCAGACCGCTTCCTTGGTTTGGTCGAAGCAGGTGTACCACTTGAAACCCTTAATGTTGGGAATATGTCTCAAACACCAGAAACTCGCGCCATCACACGTTCTATCAACGTAGTAGACAAGGATGTGGAAGACTTCCACAAATTGGCAGAAAAAGGTGTTAAACTTACTGCTCAAATGGTTCCAAATGATCCAGTTTCAGACTTTTTGAGCTTATTAAAATAGGAAAAAATTTTTAGGAGGTCATTGTTATGATACAATGGTGGCAAATTTTACTTCTCACTTTGTACTCAGCTTATCAAATCTGTGATGAGTTGACGATCGTTTCATCTGCAGGTTCCCCTGTATTTGCTGGTTTCATTACTGGTTTAATCATGGGAGATGTGACTACTGGTCTGCTTATCGGTGGTAACTTGCAACTGTTCGTTCTTGGGGTTGGTACCTTCGGTGGTGCTTCTCGTATCGACGCAACTTCTGGTGCGGTTCTTGCGACAGCCTTCTCTGTTTCACAAGGAATTGATACAGCCCTTGCGATTACAACAATCGCTGTACCAGTAGCAACTCTCTTGACTTACTTCGACGTTCTTGGACGTATGACAACTACTTTCTTCGCACACCGTATTGATGCTGCAATCGAACGCTTTGACTACAAAGGTATTGAACGCAACTACTTACTTGGTGCGATTCCTTGGGCTTTATCTCGTGCCCTTCCAGTCTTCTTCGCGCTTGCCTTTGGTGGTGCCTTTGTACAACACGTAGTAGACTTAGTTAAAGAATACCAATGGGTTGCAGATGGTTTGACACTTGCAGGACGTATGCTTCCAGGTCTTGGATTTGCAATCTTGCTTCGTTACCTTCCAGTTAAACGTAACCTTCACTACCTTGCTATGGGATTTGGTTTGACAGCTATGTTGACTGTTCTTTACTCATATGTAACAGGTCTTGGTGGCGCTGTTGCTGGTATCGTAGGTACTCTACCGAAAGATGTTGCTGAAAAAATTGGTTTCGTGAACAACTTCAAAGGTTTGTCTATGATTGGTATTTCTATCGTAGGTATCTTCCTTGCAGTGCTTCACTTCAAAAATAGCCAAAAAGTAGCTGTAGCAGCACCTTCTACACCATCAGAAAGTGGGGAAATCGAAGATGACGAATTCTAATTACAAACTTACAAAAGAAGATTTTAATCAAATCAACAAACGTAGCTTGTTTACTTTCCAATTAGGTTGGAACTACGAACGTATGCAAGCTTCTGGTTACCTTTACATGATCTTGCCTCAATTGCGTAAAATGTATGGGGATGGAACTCCTGAATTGAAAGAAATGATGAAAGTTCATACTCAATTCTTCAATACTTCACCATTCTTCCACACAATTATCGCTGGTTTTGACCTTGCCATGGAAGAAAAAGATGGTGTAGGTTCAAAAGATGCCGTTAACGGTATCAAGACAGGTTTGATGGGACCATTCGCTCCTCTTGGAGATACTATCTTTGGTTCACTTGTACCTGCTATCATGGGATCTATCGCAGCAACTATGGCTATCGCTGGCCAACCATGGGGTATCTTCCTTTGGATTGCAGTTGCAGTTGCTTATGACATCTTCCGTTGGAAACAGTTGGAATTTGCCTACAAAGAAGGGGTTAACCTTATCAACAACATGCAAAGTACTTTGACAGCTTTGATTGACGCTGCATCTGTACTTGGTGTCTTCATGATGGGTGCTCTTGTAGCAACAATGATCAACTTTGAAATTTCTTACAAATGGGCAATCGGTGAGAAGATGATTGACTTCCAAGACATCTTGAACCCAATCTTCCCACGCTTGCTTCCAGCAATCTTTACTGCCTTTATCTTCTGGTTGCTTGGTAAGAAAGGTATGAACTCTACTAAAGCTATCGGTATCATTATCGTACTTGCTTTGGCTCTTTCTGCCTTTGGTAAATTTGTACTTGGAATGGGCGCATAATTTATGGCGAAATCATTAATTTTGGTGAGCCATGGTCGTTTCTGTGAAGAACTTAAAGGTAGCACTGAAATGATTATGGGTCCACAAGACAATATTCATGCAGTAGCTCTTCTTCCAGAAGATGGCCCAGAAGAATTTACTGCAAAATTTGAAGCTGCTATTGAAGGATTGGATGATTTCCTAGTCTTTGCGGATCTTCTCGGTGGAACACCATGTAACGTGGTAAGCCGTTTGATTATGGAAGGTCGTGACATCGAACTCTACGCAGGGATGAATCTGCCAATGGTGATTGAATTTATCAATGCGAGCCTTACAGGCGCAGATGCGGACTATAAGAGCCGTGCTGCAGAAAGCATTGTGAAAGTCAATGATCTGTTAGCGGGCTTCGATGATGACGAAGATGAATAAGATGTGACAACGTGAAAATCGTTAGAGCATTTTATATAGAATATACATGGGAATGGGGCTTACTCCCATTCCCATATTTGATAGAAAAAGAGGAACTCAATGCTACATTATACAAAAGAAGACTTGGTCGAATTGGGTGCAGAAATCACTACACGTGAAATCTACCAACAGCCTGATGTATGGAAAGAAACTTTTGAATCTTATCAAGCAAAACGTGAAGAAATTGCAGCCTTCCTACAAGGGATTGCTGATAAACATGACTATATCAAGGTTATCTTGACAGGTGCTGGGACTTCTGCTTATGTGGGAGATACCTTGGTACCATACTTTAAGGAAGTCTATGACGAACGCAAATGGAATTTCAATGCTATTGCGACAACAGATATCGTTGCCAATCCAGAAACTTATTTGAAAAAAGATGTGGCAACTGTACTTGTATCCTTTGCTCGTAGTGGGAACTCGCCTGAAAGTGTGGCGACTGTTGATTTGGCCAAGGCCTTGGTAGATGAGCTTTATCAAGTGACGATTACTTGTGCAGCGGACGGTAAGTTGGCTCTTCAAGCTCATGGAGATGACCGCAATCTCTTGCTGTTGCAACCAGCTGCCTCTAATGACGCTGGATTTGCTATGACTTCTAGCTTTACGTCTATGATGTTAACAGCTCTCTTGGTCTTTGATCCTACAGAATTTGCTGTTAAGTCTGAACGTTTTGAAGTTGTATCTAGTCTTGCCCGTAAAATTCTAGACAATGCAGAAGATGTCAAAGAACTTGTTGACCTAGACTTTAACCGTGTCATCTATCTAGGCGCTGGTCCTTTCTTTGGACTTGCTCATGAAGCTCAGCTCAAGATTTTGGAATTGACAGCTGGTCAAGTTGCGACCATGTATGAAAGTCCAGTCGGCTTCCGTCACGGTCCAAAATCACTTATCAACGAAGATACAGTTGTTTTGGTCTTTGGTACAACGACAGACTACACTCGTAAGTACGACTTGGACTTGGTTCGTGAAGTTGCTGGTGACCAGATTGCTCGTCGTGTTGTGCTTTTGAGTGATCAAGCCTTTGGTCTTGAAAATGTCAAAGAAGTGGCCCTTGGTTGTGGCGGTGTCTTGAATGATATTTACCGTGTCTTCCCTTACATCGTTTATGCCCAACTCTTTGCCCTATTGACTTCACTCAAGGTAGAAAATAAACCAGATACACCGTCTCCTACAGGTACAGTAAACCGTGTGGTACAAGGTGTTATCATCCACGAATATCAAAAGTAATACTGCGTTTATAGATTCTTGATAAAGGAGTTTGTAAATCATACAAGTAAACCATAGATTGTCAGTAGGCTTTCTATGGTTTGTTTGCTTGAGAGAAATAGTAAAAGGAGAACAAAATGAAAGCATACACAGAGCGTGTATTTGGAAATGTTGAGGGCAAGGATGTCTTGGCCTATCGTTTTGAGACGGACGATGGTTACCAGCTTGAGGTTATGACTTATGGTGCGACCATCTTGCGTTATGTCACACCTGACAAGGCTGGAAATTTTGCCAATGTTATTTTGGGATTTGATGACTTTGATAGCTATGTAGGCAATAGTCCTAAGCATGGAGCGAGCGTAGGTCCTGTAGCAGGTCGTATTGCAGGTGCGACCTTTGAGCTTAATGGCAAGAACTATGACCTTGAAGTCAACAATGCTAGCAACTGTAACCACAGTGGTTCAACTGGTTGGGATTCCAGCTTGTTTGAACTAGTTGAAGTGAGCGACCATGGCTTGACCCTCTACACAGAGCGTACAGATGGGACAGGAGGATTTCCTGGTAACCTCAAAATCTGGATTAGTTATCACTTGGAAGAAACTGGTGCCTACGAAATCAGCTACAAGGTAACGACCGATCAGGATACGCTGGTCAATCCAACCAACCATAGCTATTTCAACTTGTCTGGTGATTTCACGCAGACGATTGACCGTCATGTCTTCCAACTAAATACTGAGGGAATTTATCCAATCGCTCCCGACGGTGTTCCGGCCAAAACTCCAGATGCCAATCGTGATGTGGTCAAACACATCTACAATGGTGCTTTGCTCAAGGATATCTTTGCAGAAGAAGATGAGCAAATCCAGCTGGTATCTGGTTTGGATCATCCATTTGCTCTTCCTGTGGGTCATGACAATGCTGGTTTCCTTTATGACCAAAACTCAGGTCGCTTCCTGCTCTTCAAGACAGAGGCTCCTTGCTTTGTAGTCTACACAGCAAACTTTGTGGATGAGAGTGTCATCATAGGAGGTCAGCCAATGGTACAGCACAATGGGATTGCCCTTGAAGCGCAAGCTTTACCAGATGCCATTCACAGTGACCTCAAAGACCAAGTCATTCTTAAATCCGGTCAAACCTTCACTAGTAAGACACGTTATGAGCTTGTTGTGAAATAAAGGATAAAGTTTATACTTTTCGGGGGGAATATCATTTGCCTCATGACATTAGTAGAAACGGACAAAGAATAGGAAAACATGATATAATTGTGTGTTGAGAAGTATTTATCAAGATACGATTCAAAAGATATAAGGAGTAAACAATGAAGAAAATTGTACTTGCTAGTGCCTTGGCCTTGACCTTGGCTGGAGCAGTTTTGACAACTGATGTTTTTGCGAATGACAGATTGGTGGCAACACAATCTATTAATGGTAAAAATGAAAATGTATTGACCTCAGAGGTGCTAAAACCTTCTAGTGGCAACGTTTTGGTTGGAATCAAGGGAGAATTTTTGACTCCAAATAAACAAGCTATTTTGGATGCAATCAACAAGATTCGTAAGGAAGCAGCTGATGAAGGTTTGGTAGATAAGTATGTCCCTATTAAATGGTCTACTGATCTTGAGAAAACTGCTTTTGTACGAGCTACTGAGGTGTCAGTAGCTTTAAAACCTGAGCGTCTTTCTACAAAAGAAATCTGGACTGCTTTTCCATCTAGTAATAGTATAAGAGGAGAAGCTTTAGATGTGAACTATGAAGGTTTTCTAAAAGCAATTGAAAACTGGCATGCTGAGAAGGCGAATTATGTAGCGAAAAAGAAGAGTGGAAGCTCTAAAGAATTTACAGGTTATTATGAGGTTTTGATCAATTCTAAATTTACCTATGTGGGTCTCGCAGCCTTTAAAAACGCAGCTAGCTCTCAGCAAGTAGCGACGATTTCTTTAGCTTTAGGTGATGATGCTTCTTCAGAGGAATTGGCTGGTGGATATGGTTCTGCTATTCAGTATACAGAAGTGACTGCCTCAAACCTTTCAACCGTTAAAAGTAAAGCTACAGTTGTAGAAAAATCGTTGAAAGATTTTAGAACATCTACATCTAGTCAGTCTGGCTGGGTACAATCTAATGGTAAATGGTATTTTTATGAGTCTGGTGATGTGAAGACAGGCTGGGTGAAAACGGGTGGCAAATGGTACTACTTGAATGATTTAGGTGTCATGCAGACTGGATTTGTAGAAGTTGATGGTGCATGGTATTTCCTTGATAGTTCAGGCGCGATGTTTACAGGCTGGGGAACAGATGGTAGCAGATGGTTCTACTTTGATGGCTCAGGAGCTATGAAGACAGGCTGGTATAAGGAAAATGGTACTTGGTATTATCTTGATCAATCAGGTATCATGAAGACAGGTTGGTTTAAAGTAGGCAAGTACTGGTACTATGCATATGGTTCAGGGGCTTTAGCAGTCAGCACAACAACACCAGATGGTTACCGTGTAAATGGTAATGGTGAATGGGTAAACTAGTCTGTAGATAGCGAATTATAGGTAAAGTATTCATCTTACTTAGCAAAAAGAATGAACGATAAGAAAGAGGTTGATGGCGAACATTGACCTCTTTTTGTTAGAATATAGGCTTCAAGTTGTCTGGCTTGACTTTCTTGATGGAAGTTATATAATAGTTGTAATGATAAAAGTTACAATAAAAGAGGAAATATTTATGACCTATGAATACAAGAGCCACATTTATTTAGCAGAGGCAGTTTTAAATGTAAAGGATTTGGCAAGTCAAACAGCCTTTTATCAGCAAATTATTGGTTTAGAAATCTTATCTCAAACGGAGACAGAGGTCGTTCTGGGACTTGGAGGAAAAGCCTTGGTACACTTGATTCAAGCACAAAAGAGCGGTGAAGTAAGGGAACATTATGGCCTTTACCATCTGGCTATTCTCTTACCGACACGAAAGGCTTTGGCAGATGTCTTAAAACACCTGACAGATTTACAGATTCCTCTTGTCGGCGGTGCAGACCATGGTTACAGTGAGGCCCTTTATTTGGAGGATTTGGAGGGAAATGGCATCGAACTCTATCGAGATAAGCCGGTTTCCACATGGGATATTCGAGAAGATGGACGCATTATCGGAGTGACTGAGGCTCTTGCGGCGCAGGACATTTATGAGCTGGGGGAAAGAGTAGAACCCTTTATCTTGGCAGAGGGTACGAGAATGGGGCATATTCATCTTTCCGTCAAGGATAGTCGAAAGTCCAGCCAGTTTTATCAAAAGGTGTTAGGACTAGAGGATAAATTCAGTGTGCCTAGCGCTAGTTGGATTGCAGCTGGGGATTACCATCATCATTTGGCAGTCAACGAATGGGGAGGACAAGGTCTGGCTCCGCGTAAGCAAGGCTTGCCAGGCTTGGTCTATTATGTCATTGAGGTTGCGAGTAAGGAAGAACTGTTAACGATTGCCCAGAGAGCACAAGAAGTTGATGTACCAATCAAATGGCTGACATCGAGCCAATTGGAAGTCACAGACCCAGACGGAATTGTGACCCGTATTCGTTTAGACAGGATATGATGACAATCAGAGGATCAATTGTAGAAAGTACCCCTTATTCTAGTCAGATACGTAGAAATTTTGATATGATAGTAGGGAACAAGGAGAAGAATACAATGATCAGCGAATACAAGAAAATGATAGCGGGAGAGGTTTACCGTCCATCGGACCCAGAATTGCGGGCCTTGGCTCAGGCTTCTCGCCAAAAACAGGCTGCCTTTAACAAGGAAGAAGATCCCTTAAAGGGAGCCGAAATCATCAAGACTTGGTTCGGCTCGACTGGACAAAATATCTTTGTCAATCCACGCCTGGTGGTCGATTATGGGGTCAATATTCATCTAGGTGAAAATTTTTATTCTAATTGGAACTTGACCATGCTGGATGTTTGTCCGATTCGCATCGGGGACAATGCTATGATTGGTCCCAACTGTCAGTTTTTGACTCCCCTCCATCCACTAGATCCGCAGGAACGCAATTCAGGTGTCGAATACGGCAAGCCTATTACTATCGGAGACAATTTCTGGGCTGGAGGTGGTGTTATTGTCCTTCCTGGAGTGACACTGGGCAATAATGTTGTTGCAGGAGCAGGAGCCGTGATTACCAAGTCCTTTGGCGACAACGTTGTCCTAGCTGGCAATCCCGCGCGTGTGATTAAGGAAATACCTGTTAAATAGAAGTAAAAAGGAACAGCGGAGGTTGTTTCTTTTTTGTAGGTTTCATCATTTTTTACCCAGCCCACATTTACCTACTTTATATCCTAGTAAGTCTGCTTCATTAAGCAATTGCAAAGCATCTTGTAACTGGGATGCTTTTTTCTCCTCAGTTCATCAACCCCCTCCTTGACACTCGGTCAGCTTTTGATACAATAGTACAAAATTAGAGGAGGTGGGTTATGATTCAGAAACATGCGATTCCCATTTTAGAGTTTGATGACAATCCTCAGGCGGTTATCATGCCCAATCACGAGGGGCTGGACTTGCACTTGCCCAAGAAGTGTGTCTATGCTTTTTTAGGTGAGGAGATTGACCGCTATGCGAGGGAAGTAGGGGCGGACTGTGTCGGTGAATTCGTTTCTGCCACCAAGACCTATCCAGTCTATGTCATCAACTATGAGGATGAGGAGGTCTGTCTGGCTCAGGCACCTGTTGGTTCAGCTCCAGCAGCCCAGTTTATGGATTGGTTGATTGGCTATGGTGTAGAGCAGATTATTTCCACTGGAACCTGTGGTGTGCTGGCTGATATAGAGGAAAATGCCTTTCTAGTTCCTGTTCGCGCTCTGCGAGATGAAGGAGCTAGTTATCACTATGTGGCAGCTTCTCGTTATATAGAAATGCAGCCAGAGGCTATTACTGCTATTGAGCGAGTGTTGGAAGCCAGAGGGATTCCCTATGAAGAAGTCATGACTTGGTCCACAGACGGTTTTTACCGAGAAACGGCTGAAAAGGTGGCTTATCGCAAGGAAGAAGGCTGTGCTGTTGTGGAGATGGAGTGTTCTGCGCTTGCGGCAGTAGCCCAACTGCGTGGGGTTGTCTGGGGAGAGTTGTTGTTTACAGCTGATTCCTTAGCAGACTTGGACCAGTACGATAGTCGTGACTGGGGTTCAGAAGCTTTCGAGAAGGCCTTGGAACTCTGCCTTGAGATTGCCTTTCAGATCTAGCTACTCTTCTACTTTTTATGGTACAATGGATGTATGTTATTCAAATTATTTGTGAAAAAACTTGAAAGGGCCTTGGGTGGACTTTCGCCAGCTCGTCGCATCTTTTTAAGTTTCGCTGGAGTTATTTTTATAGGTTCTCTCCTTTTGAGTTTGCCTTTTGTTCAGGCGAGTGGTTCGCAGGCTACTTATTTTGACCATCTTTTTACGACGGTGTCCATGGTCTGTGTGACTGGCCTTTTTACGCAACCGGTGGCTACTACCTATAATGTCTGGGGGCAGTTGATTTGTATGCTCTTGATACAGATTGGTGGTCTGGGGCTCATGACCTTTATCGGGGTCTTTTATATTCAGGGGAAGCAAAAGCTCAGTCTTCGCAGTCGTGAAACTATTCAGGAAAGCTTTAGTTACGGGGAGACTCGGTCGCTGAAAGCCTTTATGCGTTCCATCTTTTTGACGACTTTTCTGGTAGAGGGTTTGGGAGCTTTTCTTCTTAGTTTCCGTTTTATTCCTGAGTTCGGCTGGGGACGAGGCATTTTCACCTCTATCTTCTTAGCTATTTCAGCCTTTTGTAATGCTGGTTTTGATAATTTCGGCAGTAGCAGTTTAGTGGCTTTTCAGACGGATCCCTTGATTAATCTGGTCATTGCTGGCTTGATTATCACAGGCGGTCTTGGCTTTATGGTTTGGTTTGACTTGGCAACCCAGTTTGACAAGAAGAAAAAACGCCGTCTGCGTTTCCACACCAAACTAGTCCTCTTCTTGACCGCAGGGATTTTGCTGTTTGGGACAGTATCCACACTCTTTACGGAGTGGCACAATCCAGGAACCATTGGCAATCTCAGTGTTCCAGAGAAAGTGCTGGTTAGCTTTTTCCAAACCGTCAGCATGAGAACGGCCGGTTTTGCTTCTATTGACTATACTCAAGCTCGGCCTGTGACCTTGTTTATCTATATCCTACAGATGTTTCTGGGTGGAGCGCCTGGAGGAACGGCTGGGGGGCTCAAGATTACGACTTTCTTTGTCTTATTGGTCTTTGCGCGTAGTGAATTGCTGGGCTTACCTCATGCTAATGTTGCGCAGAGAACCATTGAGGCTCGAACAGTCCAAAAATCCTTTAGTGTCTTCATTATCTTTTTGATGACCTTCTTGTTGGGCTTGATGTTGTTGGGAATTACGGCAGAAGGAACACCGCGATTTATCTACCTCATGTTTGAGACCATTTCAGCCCTTGCGACAGTTGGGGTAACGGCAAATCTGACACCAGAACTGGGCAAGTTAGCTCTCAGCATTGTCATGGTGCTCATGTTTATTGGCCGTATCGGTCCCTTGACCTTGCTGGTTAGTCTAGCTGACTACCAGCCTGATAAGAAAGATTTGATTCAGTATATGAAAGCAGATATTAGTATTGGATAAGAAAGGAAGAATGATGTCAGATCGTACGATTGGAATTTTAGGTTTGGGGATTTTCGGGAGTAGTGTCCTGATGGCCCTAGCCAAGCAAGATATGAATATCATTGCCATTGATGACCATGCCGAGCACATCAATCAATTTGAGCCTGTTTTGGCGCGTGGAGTTGTTGGCGATATTACAGACGAGGAACTCCTCAGAACTGCAGGAATTGATACCTGTGATACGGTTGTAGTGGCAACAGGGGAAAATCTGGAGTCGAGTGTGCTTGCAGTTATGCATTGTAAGAGTCTAGGTGTACCAAGGGTTATTGTCAAGGTCAAAAGCCAGACAGCCAAGAAGGTGCTAGAAAAAATTGGTGCTGACTCGGTGATTTCACCTGAGTATGAAATGGGGCAGTCCCTAGCGCAGACCATTCTCTTTCATAACAATGTTGATGTCTTCCAGCTGGACAAAAATGTGTCTATCGTGGAGATGAAAATTCCGAGTATTTGGGCTGGTCAAAGCCTGAGTCAGCTAGATCTACGTGGCAAATATAACCTCAATGTCCTAGGGTTTCGTGAGCAAGAAAATTCACCCTTGGATGTCCAGTTTGGTCCTAATGACCTTTTGAAGGCAGATGCCTATATCTTGGCGGTCATTAACAACCAGTATCTAGATGACTTGGCAGAATTAAATTCGTAAGGAGGGGGATCCCCTCTTTTTTGATGTTCAAAATAGCAAATAGAGATAGCAACCCTTGTATTCTAGTAAAAGTCCTTCAAAAACTGGACTTTATGGTAGAATAGAAAGAAGTGACAAGAGAGAGTAATACTCTTCGAAAATCTCTTCAAACTACGTCAACGTCGCCTTGCCGTAGGTATGGTTACTGACTTCGTCAGTTCTATCCACAACCTCAAAACAGTGTTTTGAGCTGACTTCGTCAGTTCTATCTACAACCTCAAAGCAGTGCTTTGAGCAACCTGCGGCTAGTTTCCTAGTTTGCTCTTTGATTTTCATTGAGTATAAGAAAAAATCAGTCCCCTAAAGGAGTAGATTATGAAGTTATTGTCTATCGCCATCCCTAGCTATAATGCTGCTGCCTATCTTCATTACTGTGTGGAGTCGCTAGTGATTGGTGGTGAGCAAGTTGAGATTTTGATTATCAATGATGGGTCTCAGGACCAGACTCAGGAAATCGCTGAGCGTTTAGCCAGCAAGTATCCTAACATTGTCAGAGCCATTTATCAGGAAAACAAAGGCCATGGGGGTGCTGTCAATCGCGGCTTAGCAGAGGCTTCTGGACGCTATTTTAAAGTAGTTGATAGTGATGACTGGGTGGATCCTCGTGCCTACTTGAAAATTCTTGAAACCTTGCAGGAACTAGAGAGCGAGGGTCAAGAGATAGATGCCTTTGTGACCAATTTTGTCTATGAAAAGGAAGGTCAGTCTCGCAAGAAGAGTATGAGTTACGAGTCAGTCTTGCCTGTCCAGCAGATTTTTGGCTGGGACCAGGTCGGAAATTTCTCCAAAGGCCAGTATATCATGATGCACTCGCTGATTTACCGGACAGATTTGTTGCGAGCGAGCCAGTTCCAATTGCCTGAGCATACTTTTTATGTCGATAATCTCTTTGTCTTTACCCCCCTTCAGCAGGTTAAGACCATGTACTATTTGCCTGTCGATTTCTATCGTTATTTGATTGGGCGTGAGGACCAGTCTGTCAATGAGCAAGTGATGATTAAGCGCATTGACCAGCAACTCAAGGTTAATCGTCTTTTAGTAGACCAGCTTGATTTATCTAAAGTAAGCCACCCTAAAATGCGAGAATATCTGCTGAATCACATTGAAATCACGACGGTGATTTCCAGTGCCCTACTCAACCGAGCTGGAACAGCAGAGCATCTTGCAAAAAAACGTGAGCTGTGGACTTATATTCAGCAGAAAAATCCAGAGGTCTTTCAGGCCATTCGTAAAACCATGTTGAGCCGTTTGACCAAACATTCAGTCTTGCCAGCTCGCAAACTTTCCAATGTCGTTTATCAAATCACCAAGTCTGTTTATGGATTTAATTAATATAAGTATTTTATAAGAGGGATTTAAGAAAAATTTTAACTTTTTCTTAATCCTTTTTAATTTTAGGAGATTATACTAGAGTCATCAAATAAAGAAAAACTCTAAGGAGAATCCTATGAAATTCAATCCAAATCAAAGATATACTCGTTGGTCTATTCGCCGTCTTAGTGTCGGTGTTGCCTCAGTTGTTGTAGCCAGTGGCTTTTTTGTCCTAGTTGGTCAGCCAAGCTCTGTACGTGCCGATGTGGTCAATCCGACCCCTGCCCAAGTCGTGCCAGATGCTGCTTCGGTGAGTGAAAAGAGCGACTTACCAGTAGAACTTCTCAAAGAAGCAGTCGATACAGCTCTTCCTTCAGAACAGGTAGACTCAACACCTAAAGCAAGTTTGGATACTACAAACTCTCCAGAAAAAGCAGCTGCAGGTGCTAAAGACCAAGTAGTAGCGCCAAAAGAAGAAGTGCAAGCAAAACCAGAATCTAAGAAAGAAACAGAAGATGCGCTTAAACCTGTGACAAATCCTGAGCCTACAGTTTCTGGACAAGACCGTGAAGCAAATGAAGCTCAACCAGCAACCACTCCAGCTGAAGTGCAAAAAGGTGTGGCCGACAACACTAAGGATACAGTGGATGTTCCGGCATCTTACTTGGACAAAGCGAACTTCCCTGGTCCATTCACAGCCGGTGTCAACCAAGTCATTCCATACGAGTTCTTCGCAGGTGATGGTATGTTAACTCGTTTGATTTTGAAGGCTTCAGATAAGGCTCCATGGTCAGACAACGGTTCAGCTAAAAATCCGGCCCTTCCACCAGTAGAGAAATTGGGCAAAGGCCTTTACTTCTATGAAGTAGACTTGGCCAGCACTCAAGGTAAATCAGACAAAGATTTATTAGACCTCTTGAAACAAAACGGTACTCAAAGTTATAAAGCTACTATCAAAGTGTACGGTGCGAAGGACGGCAAGGCTGATTTGAGTAATCTAGTAGCGACTAAGGATTTGACAGTGAACTTGAATGGCTTGACTACCCCAGCTGAAGTCCAAAAAGGCGTAGCCGACAATACTAAAGACACAGTAGATGTCCCAGCTACTTACTTGGACAAAGCCAACTTCCCAGGCCCATTCACAGCCGGCGTCAACCAAGTTATCCCGTACGAGTTCTTCGCAGGTGACGGTATGTTGACTCGTCTGATTTTGAAAGCCTCAGACAAGGCTCCATGGTCAGATAACGGTTCAGCTAAAAATCCTGCTCTCCCACCAGTAGAAAAATTGGGCAAAGGCCTTTACTTCTACGAAGTAGACTTGGCAGGTACTCAGGGTAAATCTGATAAAGAGCTTCTAGACCTCTTGAAACAAAACGGCACTCAAAGTTACAAGGCAACTATCAAGGTGTACGGTGCTAAAGACGGCAAGGCCGATTTGACTAATCTCGTAGCGACAAAAGATTTGACAGTAAACTTGAACGGCTTAACTACTCCAGCTGAAGTGCAAAAAGGCGTAGCCGACAATACCAAAGATACAGTGGACGTCCCAGTCACTTACTTGGACAAGGCTAACTTCCCAGGTCCATTCACAGCCGGCGTCAACCAAGTTATCCCGTACGAGTTCTTCGCAGGTGACGGTATGTTGACTCGTCTGATTTTGAAAGCCTCAGACAAGGCTCCATGGTCAGATAACGGTTCAGCTAAAAATCCTGCTCTCCCACCAGTAGAAAAATTAGGCAAAGGTCTCTATTTCTATGAAGTAGATTTGGCAGGGACTCAAGGTAAATCTGATAAAGACTTGCTTGATTTCTTGAAACAAAACGGCACTCAAAGCTACAAGGCTACTATCAAGGTGTATGGTGCCAAAGATGGCAAGGCAGATTTGAGCAATCTCGTAGCGACTAAGGATTTGACAGTAAACTTGAATGGCTTGACCACTCCAGCTGAAGTCCAAAAAGGCGTAGCCGACAATACTAAAGACACAGTAGATGTCCCAGTCACTTACTTGGACAAAGCGAACTTCCCAGGCCCATTCACAGCCGGTGTCAACCAAGTCATTCCGTATGAATTCTTCGCCGGTGACGGTATGTTGACTCGCCTTATCTTGAAAGCCTCAGACAAGGCTCCATGGTCAGACAACGGCTCAGCTAAAAATCCTGCCCTTCCACCAGTAGAAAAATTGGGCAAAGGCCTCTACTTCTATGAAGTAGACTTGGCAGGTACTCAAGGTAAGTCAGATAAAGAGCTTCTAGATCTCTTGAAACAAAATGGCACTCAAAGTTATAAAGCTACTATTAAAGTGTACGGTGCTAAAGATGGTAAGGCCGATTTAAGCAACCTCGTAGCGACTAAGGATTTGGATGTCAATTTGAATGGCTTAACTACTCCAGCTGAAGTCCAAAAAGGCGTGGCTGACAACACCAAAGACACAGTAGACGTTCCAGCCACTTACTTGGATAAAGCCAACTTCCCAGGTCCATTCACAGCCGGTGTCAACCAAGTCATTCCATACGAATTCTTCGCAGGTGACGGTATGTTGACTCGCCTTATCTTGAAAGCTTCTGACAAGGCTCCATGGTCAGACAATGGTTCAGCTAAAAATCCCGCCCTTCCACCAGTAGAGAAATTGGGCAAAGGCCTCTACTTCTACGAAGTGGACTTGGCAGGTACTCAAGGTAAATCAGATAAAGAGCTTCTTGATTTCTTGAAACAAAACGGCACTCAAAGTTATAAAGCTACCATCAAGGTGTACGGTGCCAAAGATGGCAAGGCGGATTTGAGCAACCTCGTAGCGACTAAGGATTT
This sequence comes from uncultured Streptococcus sp., assembly GCA_963527735.1. Classification (GTDB taxonomy): domain Bacteria; phylum Bacillota; class Bacilli; order Lactobacillales; family Streptococcaceae; genus Streptococcus. The sequence continues at coordinate 20,603 of CAURTM010000002.1, read as the reverse complement.
GACAGTGAACTTGAATGGACATCAGTCTCTGATTCCGATGCAGTCAGGTTTCGTCCCATCTTCTAATGGTTCAGCTATGCCGGCTCCAATGATGAATAGTCATCAAGATGCGTCTAAGATGAACGCTCAAATGCCAAGTGCCAATCAAGATGAGATGAAATCTCAAATGCCAGCTGCTAGTCAGGATAAGATGATGCCTAACAAAGAGCAGGACAAAACCATGAATGCTAGCCAGCCAATAGCAACTTCAAGCATGAAACAAGATCAAGCTCCAGCAGCCTCAAGCAAAATGTCTGATGAAGGCAAGATGGCATCTAATAACAAGGTATCAAGTCCAATGATGGCTGCTCAAATGAAAGACCAAAAAGACATGCTTCCATATACTGGTGAAGCCCAAACATCAATGGCTACTCTTGGATTCTTTGGACTCGCCTTGGCAGGACTGTTAGGTGGCCTCGGTTTGAAAGCTAAAAAAGAGGAAAATGACTAGTCTAGCTACAGACTTTCTATCTAGGATTTGAAAAATCCAGATATCGTTTAGAATGTTCGTAAAGAGATTAAAATAGTGTTATACTATTGTGGTATAGCACTGTTTTTTTCAAAGGAGAGACAGATGGGAAAGACAATTTTACTCGTTGACGACGAGGTAGAAATCACAGATATTCATCAACGTTATCTGGTTCAGGCAGGATATCAGGTTTTGGTGGCCCATGATGGAGTAGAGGCCTTGGAAATCTTCAAGCGAAAACCGATTGATTTGATTATTACAGATATCATGATGCCTCGGATGGATGGTTATGATTTGATTAGCGAAGTTCAGTATCAATCTCCGGATCAGCCTTTTCTCTTTATCACGGCTAAAACCAGTGAGCAGGATAAAATTTATGGCCTAAGCTTAGGGGCAGATGACTTTATTGCCAAGCCCTTTAGCCCTCGTGAGCTGGTTTTGCGTGTCCACAATATCTTGCGTCGCCTTCATCGTGGAGGTGAGACAGAAGTCGTCAGTCTCGGGGATTTACGGATGAATCACGGTAGCCATGAGGTCCAAGTTGGAGATGTGGCGCTTGATTTGACAGTCAAATCCTTCGAACTTCTATGGCTTTTAGCTAGCAATCCAGAGCGGGTTTTCTCTAAGACAGACCTCTATGAAAAGGTCTGGCAGGAAGACTATGTGGATGATACCAATACCTTGAATGTTCATATTCATGCTCTTCGACAGGAGTTGGCTAAACATGCTAGTACAGAAACACCGACCATCAAAACCGTCTGGGGCTTGGGCTACAAAATTGAGAAAGCACGAGGTAGTCAATGAAATTAAAAAGTTATATTTTAGTGGGGTATATCATTTCAACACTCCTAACGATTATCGTGGTTTTTTGGGCCATCCAGCGCATGCTAATTGAAGAAAGAGAAATTTATTTCCTAGTGGGTATGACTCTCGTGGCTAGTTTTATCGGTGCTGGGATTAGTCTCTTTCTCCTATCGCCTGTCTTTACTTCATTGGGCAAACTTAAGGAACATGCCAAGCGTGTAGCGGACAAGGACTTCCCTTCAAATCTGGAGGTTCAAGGCCCTGTAGAATTTCAGCAATTAGGCCAAGCTTTCAATGAAATGTCCCATGATTTGCAGGCGACCTTTGATTCCTTGGAAGAAAGCGAACGAGAAAAGGGCTTGATGATTGCCCAGCTGTCGCATGATATCAAGACTCCCATCACTTCGATCCAAGCGACGGTAGAAGGGATTTTGGATGGAGTTATCAAGGAGGGAGAACAGGACCATTATCTAGCAACCATTGGGCGTCAGACCGAAAGGCTTAATAAATTGGTTGAGGAGTTGAATTTTTTGACTCTAAATACAGCTAGAAATCAGGTAGAAACTACCAGCAAAGACAGCATTTTTTTGGATCAGCTCTTGATTGAGTGCATGAGTGAATTTCAGTTCTTGATTGAGCAGGAGGAGCGAGATGTCCACTTGCAGGTAATTCCTGAATCTGCCCGGATTGAAGGAGATTATGCCAAGCTTTCTCGCATCTTGGTGAATCTGGTCAATAACGCTTTTAAATATTCAGCTCCAGGAACCAAGCTGGAGGTGGTAGCTAAGCTGGAGAAGAACCAGCTTTCAATCAGTGTGACCGATGAGGGACAGGGGATTGTCCCAGAGGACTTGGAGAATATTTTCAAACGCCTTTATCGTGTCGAAACTTCGCGCAATATGAAAACAGGTGGTCATGGCTTAGGGCTTGCGATTGCGCGTGAATTGGCCCATCAATTGGGTGGAGAAATCACAGTTACCAGCCAGTACGGACTGGGAAGCACCTTTACCCTTCTTCTCAATCTATCTAGCAGTGAAAATAAAGCCTAAAACCCCTTTACAAATCCAGCTATTCATGGTAAAATGAATTTTGTGTGAAATATCAGCAGGAAAGCATGAAGCTCGTCAACAGGTGTCTTATGATAAGTAACCTTGGCTGTTTAGGCGAAGGGCATCTGCACGAATCAGGGCTTTCTAAGTGACTATTTCCACCGAAATATTATTTATATCAGGAGGACATTCACATGTCACGTTATACAGGACCATCTTGGAAACAAGCTCGTCGCCTTGGCCTTTCACTTACAGGTACAGGTAAAGAATTGGCACGTCGTAACTACGTACCAGGACAACACGGACCAAACAACCGTTCTAAATTGTCAGAATACGGTTTGCAATTGGCTGAAAAACAAAAACTTCGTTTCACTTACGGTGTAGGTGAAAAACAATTCCGTAACTTGTTCGTACAAGCTACAAAAATCAAAGGCGGAATCCTAGGTTTCAACTTCATGCTTCTTTTGGAACGTCGTTTGGATAACGTTGTTTACCGTCTTGGTCTTGCGACTACTCGTCGTCAAGCTCGTCAATTCGTAAACCACGGTCACATCCTTGTTGACGGAAAACGCGTTGATATCCCATCATACCGCGTAACTCCAGGTCAAGTGATCTCAGTTCGTGAAAAATCATTGAAAGTTCCAGCTATCCTTGAAGCAGTAGAAGCTACTCTTGGACGTCCAGCATTCGTATCATTCGACGCTGAAAAATTGGAAGGTTCATTGACTCGCTTGCCAGAACGCGACGAAATCAACCCAGAAATCAACGAAGCACTTGTCGTTGAATTCTACAACAAAATGTTGTAATATTTTATTGAATCAGATAGGCTTTAGAGCCTTGATATTAAGCACTTTGGGTCACTTTCCCTTAGTGCTTTTTTTGTTTTTACAATAGCTTTTAAGCATACAGCTATAAGTATCTATACGCGACTAGACCTGTATAGTTTAAAGTGATATAATAGTCTAAAAGGAGGTACTACTATGAATGTTTTAGAAAAAAACACACAGGTAAACTTTAAGACTAACAGAGACTTGTTAGAGAAGGCTAAAGCTATTATCACAGCGCAAAATCTTGATATGACAGCCAGTTTTAACTTGTTTTTAGAACATATTGTAGAAAATAAATCCTTGCCATTTGAAACTCAAGTAGACAAAGAAAGAGAAGAACTTCTATCAGGGTTGCGTTCGGAAATTGCCCGTAGCTTTGAAGATTTAGAACATGGAAGAACTTACAGTCTTGATGAAGTGAGGGCTAACCTTGGAATTTAACGAGAACGTATATAGCCTTATTATCTCCGAAACGGTACAAGAACAGCTAAGAGGTATTAAAGATTATATCTCAACTAACTACTTTTCAGAACAGGCAGGAGCAAACACAGTTAAGAATATTCTTTACGGATTGGAACGTCTTGAAGTTTTCCCGGAAGCAGGATTTGATGCTGATGAAAGAGTAGGAGTTATTATATACCCACCCCACAAAACTCGATGCATCATTTTAGGCGATTACCTAGCCTTCTATCATATTTTAGAGGACAGAAAAGCTGTCTTTGTATCAGATATTATTCATAGTAAACAGGACTACATCCGTTTGTTCAAGAAAAAATAGTGCATATTATTGAACTGCGTTTTGGATTCCAAAAATTTTAGAAAAGATTACTCTATTTCAAAAATTTTTAGGAATGAAAATATAAAAAAAGAGAAACCTCATAATGAAGTTTCTCTTGCTTTTAATCGTCTGAATCAATATTCTTATTTCAAAAAAAGGTAGTGAAAAAGGTAGTGATTCGAATGATTTCCCTTGCAATATAGTGAAATTAACAAAAAGAAAAAACGCTTGAATCAGCGTTTTTCTTCTGTATTGATTCGTATTGAATGCTTACTTAACTTCTGTAAACACAACGTGTTTGCGAAGTTTTGGTGAGTATTTCTTCAATTGAAGACGGTCTGGAGTGTTACGTTTGTTTTTAGAAGTAAGGTACAAGCGTTCACCAGATTCTTTGTGTTCAAGTGTAATATTTACGCGCATGGTATCTCCCTTCTATTATTCAGCTGATGCAGCTTTAGCGATCTTACGTCCTTTGTAGTATCCTTTAAGTGATACACGGTGAGAACGTGAGTAATCTCCAGTAGTTTCGTCAAAGTTTACAGATGGAGCTGTTACTTTGTAGTGTGTACGACGTTTGTTTTTCTTCGCTTTTGAAGTGCGACGTGCAGGTACTGCCATTTTGATTTCTCCTTTAGGTATTTAAATTCGATTCAATCTACTGATTTTCATCAACCATACTAGGATAACACATTTTTTTTGTAAAGTAAAGTTACTTGACAAAAAAAGATGAAAAAATTCTCCTATCCAACACGGCAGACAGGAGAAGGTGTTAAATATCAATCTCAAATGGTTCGTCAATGGTTTCTGATACGTATTTTCCGTCTTTCTTCCGTTGCTTGACACATTCTGTGAGGAGATATTCGATTTGCCCATTGATTGAACGAAAGTCGTCTTCTGCCCATGATGCGAGTGCAGCGTATAACTTTGTTGAGAGTCGAAGGGGGATCTGCTTTTTTTTAGCTTCAGCCATCTTTAGTAAAGACTTCCTGTGTTGACAATTGGTTGTGCATCATGATTGCCACAGAGTACGACAAGGAGATTTGAAACCATGGCAGCTTTTCGTTCTTCGTCAAGCTCTACCAATTCCCCTCCATTGAGTCGCTCTAGTGCCATTTCAACCATTCCTATTAATTGATGAGTCTGGGACAAAAGTCTAACCTTAAATATAAAAAGCGAACAAAACAAGTTATCTGACACTCAGAATTCTGTCTTGTTCGCTTTTTTGTCTAACCTATCGATTTTAAAAATTTATAATAAAGAATTCCTAAAACCAAAATCTTTTTGTCCCAGACTCATCAAAAGTCAATAGAAAGTTGAAAATAATCACTAAAAAGTTTCAGCCCAATAATTACTTATAGGAAGTGAGATTATATTGTGCTGAAATACTCTTTTATTCTTATAACTTTTACACTATAATTGTAGTTAGAAAGGAAGAGAAATGTTTGATTATAGAGCACTAGTTATTTTGATGACTTTGATGGATCATTGTGAGCTATCATTATATGAATTATCTGTTAAGGTGAGCTTACCTATAAAGGAAGTCAAAGAAGGAATAGATTATTTAGTGCCTTATCTAGCTAATAAAGGGATAGTGCTGGATAAAAAACAAGGTCGCTATAGTTTATCAAATCGTACGAAGCAGTCTTTGACAGATATTATTAAGTCGGATGAATTGGTTTTACCAAAGTCGACTCGCTTAGCATTAATCTATCTTTACACTTTTTGCCGATTAGATTTTATATCGAATAATCATTACCAAGACTTTTTGAAAGTAAGTAAGAATACAACCTTATCTGATATTCAATCATTAAGAAAGATTATGTTAGACAATGATTTGGAGCTAGGGTACAGTAGAGCAAAAGGTTATACTTTACATGGTTCAGAGTGGAATAAGCACCGTTTAGCTTTTCAAATGGTTAGTGAGTTGCTGGAATCCTCCATAGGGATTTGGGGGTTGGATTATGTTTTATCCAGTTGGGGGTATTCATTAACTTATGATTTGATTGATCAGGTAGTTAAAGATTATTATGAAAAGCTACAGATAGTACCTATTGTTAATCAATTAAAAGTTTGCCTTTTCGGTTTAGTATTCATTATATGTAGGTATCAAAGGGATGTTGAAAGAGTATGTCTTTCAGAGACACTAGTATCTCCTATTATTCAAGATATAACGACTATTTTATTGGATACAGTAGTTGATTTGGGAATTATAGATACGGTATTTTCAGAGGATGATTATCGCTATATCACAGTTTTATTATCAAGTTGCTTTGAAGGTGAAGTAGATGTTGCTCCGGTTTACTTTAATCAATTAACAGAGGCTATTATAAGTAGAATGGAAGATATTTCTTTGTTACATTTTAAACAAAGGGAAGTATTGAGAGAAAATCTTCGCCGCCACCTTATACCGGCTTACTATAGATTAAAGTTCGGCTTACCTAGCTCAAATGAATATGTGTTGCATGTTAAAGAACATTATCCTGATTTATTTGAACTAGTAAAAGATTCTTTGACTCCCTTGATGGACGCTATTGATAAGCCCATACCTGATAGTGAAACAGCATATTTTGTTATCCATTTTGGAGGATATTTAAAGAAAGCAGATAATTTGCCTCAAAAATGTTATAAAGCAGCAATTATCTGTCCTAATGGAATTAGTTCTTCATTGATGATAAAAGAGAATCTATTAGCATTATTCCCTCAAATTGAGTTTATAGGAACCTCAAAGATTGATGATTTATATGCGAAAACTAGTAGTGACTATGATATGGTTTTTTCTACTATAAAGGTGGATACAGAGAAGCCAAATTATCTAGTTTCTGTTATGATGACGGAAGAACAAACAACACAGTTAGTTGAATTGGTATCAAAAGATTTCCCAGATACAGGTTATCGAGATATTGAGCTTAATCAGATAATTAGCATAGTAAGACGATATAGTGTAATCACACAAGAATTAGAGTTAAAATTAGCATTAAAGAGGTATCTCTATCAAGAAATGAACAGAAAGGAAGTGTTACCATTGTTAGAAGAATTAATTACAAAAGAAACTTATCAGGTTAGTTCGGAAAAATTAGGATGGAAGGAGGCAATTCGTTTAGCAGCTAAACCGCTTTTGGATCAACATAAGATAACTGAGAACTACCCTGAGGCAATGATTCAAAAAGTAGAAGAGTTTGGACCTTTTATTAATTTAGGGAAGGGAGTAGCAATTCCTCACGCTCGGCCAGATGAAGGTGTGAATGAAATAGGAATGTCAATGTTAGTTTTGGAAGAACCGATTTATTTATTGGATAATCCAGAACAAGAGGTAAGATTGTTGATTTGTATTGCAGCCATTGATAATGAGAGTCATTTAAAGGCTTTGTCACATTTAACAACAATTTTAAGAGATAAAAATCATGTTCAAACTTTAATATCATCAAAAAACTATGATGACATTGAAATGATAATTAAACAGGAGGATTAGATAATGTTAAAAATTGGTACAGCTTGTGGTTCAGGATTAGGTTCAAGTTTTATGGTACAGATGAATATTGAATCTGTATTGAGTGATTTGAATGTTTCAGATGTAGAAGTTGAACACTATGATTTAGGTGGAGCAGATCCAAATGCAGCTGATATTTGGATTGTGGGTCGTGATCTAGCTGATTCAGCTAGTCATCTTGGAGATGTTCGTATCTTAAATAGTATTATTGATATGGATGAACTACGAGAATTAATTACTAAACTTTGTGAAGAAAAAGGACTTATTTAGGAGGCTAGCGTCATGATGAAGTTCATATTGGATATTGTTAGTACACCAGCTATTTTAGTAGCTTTAATTGCAATCTTAGGATTAGTTCTTCAGAAGAAGAAATTACCTGATATTATTAAAGGTGGAATTAAGACCTTCGTTGGTTTCTTAGTTGTATCTGGTGGTGCAGGAATTGTACAAAATTCTTTGAATCCATTTGGTACCATGTTTGAACATGCTTTTCATTTATCTGGAGTTGTACCGAATAATGAAGCAATTGTAGCTGTAGCTTTAACAACATATGGCTCAGCTACTGCAATGATTATGTTTGCAGGTATGGTATTCAATATCTTAATTGCTCGTTTTACTCGATTCAAATATATCTTTTTAACAGGGCACCACACTCTATATATGGCGTGTATGATTGCGGTCATTTTATCAGTTGCTGGCTTTACAAGTTTGCCTCTTATCTTACTAGGAGGATTAGCACTCGGTATTATTATGAGTATTTCCCCAGCATTTGTGCAAAAATATATGGTTCAATTAACTGGAAATGACAAGGTGGCTTTAGGTCATTTCAGTTCTTTGGGATATTGGTTGAGTGGTTTCACTGGTAGCCTTATCGGTGATAAATCAAAATCAACAGAGGACATTAAATTTCCAAAGAGTTTAGCTTTTTTACGTGATAGTACTGTTAGTATTACTTTATCTATGGCAGTTATTTACATTATTGTAGCTATCTTTGCAGGGTCAGAATATATAGAAAAAGAAATCAGTAATGGTACAAGTGGTCTAGTTTATGCTTTACAATTAGCAGGTCAATTTGCAGCAGGTGTATTTGTTATTTTAGCAGGTGTTCGCCTTATTTTGGGTGAAATTGTTCCAGCCTTTAAAGGTATTTCAGAGCGTCTCGTACCTAATTCAAAACCCGCTTTGGATTGTCCGATTGTTTATACTTATGCACCCAATGCAGTTCTAATTGGATTTATCTCTAGTTTTGTTGGTGGTTTAGTAAGTATGGCAATTATGATTGCTTCAGGAACGGTTGTTATTTTACCAGGTGTTGTGCCTCATTTCTTCTGTGGAGCGACTGCAGGTGTTATTGGGAATGCATCTGGTGGTGTTCGTGGAGCTACTATTGGAGCATTTTTACAAGGCATTTTAATTAGTTTTCTTCCAGTCTTTTTAATGCCAGTTTTGGGAGGACTTGGTTTCCAAGGATCAACTTTCTCCGATGCAGATTTTGGTCTATCAGGAATTATTTTAGGAATGTTAAATCAATTTGGCTCACAAGCAGGCATTGTTATTGGTCTTGTTCTTATTCTAGCAGTTATGTTTGGAGTATCCTTTATTAAAAAGCCATCTGCAAAGGAGGAATAAGGGATGATTTTAAGTGAAAATAGAGAAGATGAGTTAAGAAAATTTGCAACAAAAATCCGATTAAATACTCTTAGAACATTGAATCATCTTGGATTCGGCCATTATGGAGGGAGTCTGTCTATAGTAGAAGTTTTAGCAGTGCTTTATGCTGAAATAATGCCGATGACTCCAGAAATATTTGCGTCACGAGATAGAGATTATTTTGTTTTATCCAAGGGACATGCTGGACCAGCTTTGTACAGCACACTCTATTTGAATGGTTTCTTTGACAAAGAATTCTTATATTCTTTAAATACAAATGGAACCAAATTACCGTCTCATCCTGATAGAAATCTAACGCCGGGCATAGATATGACAACTGGCTCTTTAGGACAGGGAATTAGTGTTGCAACCGGACTTGCATATGGTCAGAGAATAAGAAAAAGTCCCTTTTATACCTATGCTATTGTTGGAGATGGTGAGTTAAATGAGGGACAATGTTGGGAGGCTATACAGTTTGCTTCTCATCAACAGTTATCTAATTTAATTGTATTTGTAGACGATAACAAAAAACAATTAGATGGTTTTACAAAGGATATTTGTAATCCAGGTGATTTTGTAGAAAAATTCTCAGCATTTGGATTTGAATCCATTAGGGTCAATGGTTCAGATATTAGAGAAATTTATGAAGGGATTATCCAATTAAAACAGTCAAATAATTCATCCCCTAAGTGTATTGTATTAGACACTATAAAAGGTCAAGGAGTTCGAGAGCTGGAAGAAATGAAATCCAATCATCATCTTCGCCCTACTGTAGAGGAGAGACAAATGTTAACTTCAGTTGTAGAAAGATTAAGTCAGGAATTGGAGGAAACAGAATGATGAGAAGTACGAAAGAATTACGACATGTGCATAGAGATTTCCTTCTAGAGGCTAACCAAAGTTATTCTGATATAGTAGTTTTAGAAGCAGACTTGTCAAGTTCGATGGCTACTAATAATCTTGAAAAGGACTTTGGAGACCGTTATGTGAATGTTGGGATCATGGAAGCAGAAATGGTCGGACTTGCAGCAGGGTTGTCTATTCAGGGGTTTAGACCTTATCTTCATACATTTGGCCCTTTTGCCTCACGAAGAGTATTTGATCAATTATTTATTTCTCTTGGGTACGCACAATTGGATGCCACTGTGATTGGTTCAGATGCAGGAGTAACGGCAGAGATGAATGGTGGAACACATATGCCATTTGAAGAAATTGGCTTGTTACGTTTAATTCCTAAATCGATCATTTTTGAAGCAACTGATGATATCCAATTTCGTGAAATCTTGAACCAGACATTAGAATTAAAAGGACTAAAATATATTCGAACAATTAGAAAAGCTCCAGAGGCTGTATATCAAGGTGGAGAAGATTTTTCTAAAGGCTACATTGAGTTAAGACACGGTGAAGATGTTGTAATAGTTGCTTCTGGCATAATGGTTGCTCCAAGTATTCGAGTTGCGGATGAACTGTCTAAATTAGGTTATTCAGTAGGTGTGATAGATTTATTTAGAATCAAACCGATACCAGAACAGATAAAAACAATGTTAAGCGGAAAAACTATTTTTACTGTAGAAAACCACAATCAGATAGGTGGAATTGGCAGTGCTTTATGTGAATTATTCTCTGATGATGGAATAACAAAAATTCATCGGATGGGTGTTCAAGAAAGATTCGGTCAAGTAGGGAAAATGGATTATCTTCTTAATGAGTATGGTTTGAGTGAATCGAATATAAAAGAGAAAGTTTTAGCGTTTTATAATGCAAGATAGATGTTAAATACACTTATCTGAAAGAACTTCTGTAAAAATTACATTACGTTATTTAAAGCAAGCGGATTAAAAGCATATTCTGGTAATCAGAAAGTGCCCTGATCCGCTTTGTTGTTTTTAATTTAAAATGTTTATATGTGTATAGAATTTTCTGAAAATTCAAGAATTTTCTTCTGTTCATTGCCTTTAAAATGTGCTATAATAGTAAAAACTGAAATGGGAGGGAACAAATGACTGAATTAGATAAACGTCACCGCAGTAGCATTTATGACAGTATGGTAAAATCACCAAACCGTGCCATGCTTCGTGCGACTGGTATGACAGATAAGGACTTTGAAACACCGATTGTGGGAGTGATTTCGACTTGGGCGGAAAATACACCATGTAACATTCACTTGCATGATTTTGGGAAATTGGCTAAAGAAGGTGTCAAATCGGCAGGTGCTTGGCCTGTGCAGTTTGGGACTATCACTGTAGCGGATGGGATTGCCATGGGAACGCCTGGTATGCGTTTCTCTTTGACATCTCGTGATATCATTGCGGACTCAATCGAGGCGGCTATGGGTGGTCACAATGTGGATGCCTTTGTTGCTATCGGTGGCTGTGACAAGAACATGCCTGGTTCTATGATTGCTATTGCTAATATGGATATTCCAGCCATTTTCGCCTATGGTGGAACTATTGCACCGGGAAATCTTGATGGCAAAGACATCGACTTGGTTTCTGTTTTTGAGGGTATCGGGAAATGGAACCACGGTGATATGACGGCTGAGGACGTGAAACGTCTTGAATGTAATGCCTGCCCTGGACCTGGTGGCTGTGGTGGTATGTATACTGCTAATACCATGGCGACAGCTATCGAAGTTCTAGGTATGAGTTTGCCAGGCTCATCCTCTCACCCAGCTGAATCAGCTGATAAGAAAGAAGACATTGAAGCAGCAGGACGTGCTGTAGTTAAAATGTTGGAGCTCGGTCTCAAACCATCAGACATCTTGACTCGTGAAGCCTTTGAAGATGCCATCACTGTCACGATGGCTCTCGGTGGTTCTACAAATGCCACTCTTCACTTGCTTGCCATTGCCCATGCTGCCAATGTTGACTTGTCACTTGAGGACTTCAATACCATTCAAGAACGTGTGCCTCACTTGGCTGACTTGAAACCATCTGGTCAGTATGTCTTCCAAGACCTCTACGAAGTCGGTGGTGTGCCTGCGGTTATGAGATATCTCTTGGCAAATGGTTTCCTTCACGGAGATCGCATCACATGTACTGGTAAGACTGTCGCTGAGAACTTAGCTGACTTTGCAGACCTTACACCAGGTCAAAAAGTTATCATGCCACTTGAAAATCCAAAACGTGCAGACGGTCCGCTTATCATCTTGAACGGGAACCTTGCACCAGACGGTGCGGTTGCCAAGGTATCAGGTGTTAAAGTGCGTCGTCACGTTGGTCCAGCTAAGGTCTTTGACTCAGAAGAAGATGCTATCCAGGCTGTTTTGACAGATGAAATCGTTGATGGCGATGTAGTCGTTGTTCGTTTCGTTGGGCCTAAGGGTGGTCCTGGTATGCCTGAGATGCTGTCACTTTCATCAATGATCGTTGGTAAAGGTCAAGGAGACAAGGTTGCCCTCTTGACAGATGGCCGTTTCTCTGGTGGTACTTATGGTCTGGTTGTTGGACATATCGCTCCTGAAGCTCAGGATGGTGGACCGATTGCCTACCTCCGTACAGGCGATATCGTTACGGTTGACCAAGATACCAAAGAAATTTCCATGGCCGTATCCGAAGAAGAACTTGAAAAACGCAAGGCAGAAACAACCTTGCCACCACTTTACAGCCGTGGTGTCCTCGGTAAATATGCCCATATCGTATCATCTGCTTCACGCGGAGCCGTGACAGACTTCTGGAATATGGACAAGTCAGGTAAAAAATAAACTCATACTCTTCGAAAATCTCTTCAAACCACGTCAACGTCGCCTTGCCGTAGGTATGGTTACTGACTTCGTCAGTTCTATCTACAACCTCAAAACACTGTTTTGAGCAACCTGCGGCTAGTTTCCTAGTTTGCTCTTTGATTTTCATTGAGTATCAAAAAGCAAGCCAACTTCGGCTTGCTTTTTTCATCTTCAAAAGTAATTTGCCTGCTTAACGAGGTGGCAGTCCAAGGGCAATGCGGCCGTAGCGACTGATTCGTGTAATCTTCCAGGCAGGCGACCAGGTAACTTCAACCTTGACATCTTCGATACCCTCGATTTGTTTCAGACCTGCAACGATTTCGATAGGCAGGCTTTCGGCGCAATCACAGGCAGTGTCGGTGAAGGTCATGACAATCTTACAGAGGCCTGTTTCATCCAGATTGATTTCATAAATCAACCCTAGATTGTAAACATCCAATTCCACATCTGTATCAAAAACCTTCTCTAGTTTTTCGATAATTTGGTCTTGTAAGGCCAAAGCGCGGTCATTGATTTTGATATCGTCTCTCATTACAGTCCCTCCACGTGATAAATATCCTCTATTTTCTCATAATTCTGACAATTTGGCAAGTTTTTGATGAATTTTCTGAAAAATATGATAAAATGAAGAAAATACTGAATCAAGGGGAAGTCTATGGAGCAGATTGGAAAAGTCTTTAGACAATTACGAGAGTCAAGAAATATCTCGCTGAGACAAGCAACTGGGGGACAATTTTCGCCGTCTATGTTATCTCGCTTTGAAACAGGTCAGAGTGAGCTTTCGGTGGAAAAGTTTCTATTTGCCCTAGAAAATATATCTGCCAGTGTGGAGGAAATCCTCTTTCTGGCGAGAGGTTTTCAGTATGATACAGATTCTGAGTTGAGAAAAGAAATCATAGATGTCTTGGATCCAAAGAATATAGCTCCGCTTGAGGACTTGTATCGCAAGGAGTATCAAAAGCATGCCCATTCTCAAAACAAACAGAAACATATTCTAAATGCCATTATTATCAAGTCTTATATGAAGGGCATGGATGAAAGGGTAGAGTTAACAGCAGAGGAAGGAAAAGTCCTTCATGATTACCTGTTTTCTACCGAGATCTGGGGAATCTATGAACTCAATTTATTTTCAGTCAGTTCTCCCTTTTTATCTGTTTCTCTTTTTACTAGATATGTACGAGAAATGGTCCGCAAATCTGACTTTCTAATGGAAATGTCTGGTAATCGAAACCTGTTTCACACCATGCTATTGAATGGTTTTTTAGCCAGCATTGAGTGTGAAGAATTTACCAATGCCTATTATTTTAAACGTGTTATTGAAGAGCATTTCTACAATGAAAATGAAACCTATTTCCGAATTGTTTATCTGTGGGCAGAAGGTCTCCTTGATAGCAAGCAAGGTAGAGTCAAGGAAGGCCAGAAAAAGATGGAAGATGCTGTCCGTATTTTTGAGATGCTAGGCTGTAACAAATCTGCTGATTACTATAGAAAAACGACTGATTGTTGAATATCTGCAAACTAAGAAAATGATTTGAAATTTTAAGCGATAGAACTCTTGACCCCCTCTTAGCTCACTAGAGAAATTCTATCGTTTCTTTTTGTTTATTTTATTTGTTGCATATATTCAAAAGTTTTTCCTCTAAAATTTCCAAGTGCTATACTATAGTCATATTTCACATAAAACTTATACTCTTCGAAAATCTCTTCAAACCAGGTCAGCTTCACCTTGCCGTAGGTATGGTTACTGACTTCGTCAGTTCTATCTACAACCTCAAAACACTGTTTTGAGCAACCTGCGGCTAGCTTCCTAGTTTACTCTTTGATTTTCATTGAGTATTCGAACAAGAAGGGAGATTATCTATGAAACTATTGTTTAGAAATCAAGCTTATCGACTCTTAACTTTGTCACGATTCTTCAATGCTTTTGGTGCTTCGATTTTCAACCTAGTCTTTATCGTCTATGCATCGAGCTTGCCACAAGCCTCCTTTGCTGTTGCTATGGCAAATATTGTCATGATTCTTCCGACTCTCTTTACAGTTTTTGTAGGGATTCGGGCAGATTACACGAGGGACAAGGTCAAATGGATGGTCTATAGTGGTTTGTTTCAGGCGGTTCTATTTTTTCTAGCAGCTCTAGTTGTTCAGCAAGCTAGTCTCTTTGCCTTTTCTAGCCTGTGTTTAATCAATGTCATTAGTGATGTGATCAGTGATTTTGCAGGTGGCTTGCGCATGCCTCTCATTAAGGAAAAAGTAGCTGAAGACGATCTGATGGAGGCTTATTCTTTTAACCAGTTCATCACCTATATTTCAGCTATTGGTGGTCAAGCTTTTGGAGTCTGGCTCTTAGGTCTATCGGTCAACAATTTTTCCCTCGTTGCGGGAATCAATGCCTGTTTCTTCCTAGTATCAGCTTCTGTTCTCTTTTTAGGAAAAAGCAAATTGAGCCTGTCAATGTCATCTGCTGGTGGTGAATCACTAAAAAATGAGAAGCTTTCTATCAAAGACCAATTTCTAACAATTTATCGAAATTTACGTCTCGTTTTTCTCAAAAGTGGACAGAAAAACTTTGGTTTTATGCTCTTTGCTGTCTTGCTTATCAATGCCTTGGGTGGCGCTTTAGGAAGCATCTATAACATCTTCTTTTTGAGCCATTCTCTTTTGGACTTTTCTTACACAGAGGCATTATTTATCAGTCAATTCTGTGCTTTGTTAGCAATCATCATCAGTAGCCTTACGGGCAATGATTATTTTGGGAAGCAGTCCCTGCCTAGATTGATGATGTGGGTGACCGTAGGACTCAGTCTAGTTGGTCTAGCTAATTTATTCAATCAAGTCGTACTTGGTTTACTATTTCTCTGTTCAACTCTGTATGTGTCTGGTAAAGTTCAACCAAAGATTAGTGCCATGCTCCTGAAAAATCTAGCTCCAGAGGTTCTAGCTCGTACCAGTAATTTTTTAGGTTTATTGTTCACCTTATCCATACCTGTGGGAACAGCCTGTTTTTCACTTGTAGCTGTATGGAATATACAGTTGACTTGGATGCTATTTGTTGGTCTTTCCTTGCTAGCTATTCTTTTGACAGTTATTAATCTCAAAAATGATATCTAAATCCTAATTTTTTTCTCACTGTTTTAATCCCTCTATTTATGGTAAAATAAGACTATTAAGTTTAAAGAGGATTCCCTATGAAATTACAAAAACCAAAAGGAACGCAGGATATTTTACCTGCTGAATCTGCCAAGTGGCAGTACGTTGAGGGCTTTGCCCGTGAGATTTTCAAGCGCTATAACTATGCAGAAGTGCGCACGCCTATTTTTGAGCATTACGAGGTTATCAGTCGCTCTGTCGGAGATACAACGGATATCGTAACCAAGGAAATGTACGATTTCTATGACAAGGGTGACCGCCATATTACCCTCCGTCCAGAAGGAACAGCGCCCGTTGTCCGTTCCTATGTGGAAAATAAACTCTTCGCCCCAGAAGTGCAAAAGCCAAGTAAGTTCTACTACATGGGCCCTATGTTCCGTTATGAGCGTCCACAGGCAGGGCGTTTGCGCCAGTTCCACCAGATTGGTGTTGAGTGTTTTGGCTCTAGCAATCCAGCTACCGATGTGGAAACAATCGCGATGGCAGCTCATTTCTTGAAAGAAATTGGCATCCAAGGTGTCAAACTACACCTCAATACGCTTGGAAATCCTGAGAGCCGTGCGGCTTATCGTCAAGCCTTGATTGACTATTTGACACCGCTTAAGGAGACCTTGTCTAAGGATAGCCAGCGTCGCTTGGAGGAAAACCCTCTCCGTGTCTTGGACTCTAAGGAAAAAGAAGACAAGGTAGCAGTAGAGAATGCGCCTTCTATCTTGGACTTCCTTGATGAAGAAAGTCAAGCTCATTTTGATGCTGTGCGTCAGATGTTGGAAAATCTTGGAGTAGACTATATCATCGATACCAATATGGTGCGTGGTCTGGACTACTACAACCACACCATTTTCGAGTTTATCACTGAGATTGAGGGCAATGACTTGACAGTCTGTGCGGGTGGTCGTTACGATGGTTTGGTTGCTTACTTTGGAGGCCCTGAAACTGCTGGATTTGGTTTTGGACTTGGTGTAGAGCGCCTACTTCTCATTCTTGAAAAGCAAGGTGTGGCTCTCCCTATCGAAAACGCCCTAGATGTCTATATCGCAGTCTTGGGTCAAGGAGCAAATGTCAAGGCCTTGGAGTTGGTGCAAGCCCTTCGCCAACAAGGTTTCAAAGCAGAGCGTGATTACCTCAACCGTAAACTCAAAGCTCAGTTCAAGTCAGCCGATGTCTTTGCGGCTAAGACCCTCATCACCCTAGGAGAGAGTGAAGTCGAAAGCGGACAAGTGACGGTCAAGAACAACCAAACCCGAGAAGAAGTGCAAGTGTCACTTGATGCTATCAATCAAAATTTCTCAGAAATCTTTGAAAAATTAGGCTTTTAATAGTAGAAAAACTGGTCAGGATCTTATTCCTGACCTTTTTCTTTTGCAAAATGACAAAAATCATAAACTTTTTGACAAATATTGTTGTCAAAAAGAAAAAGATGTGTTACAATATAAGCAAGTTAAGAAATAGGAGGGAGCCACATGTGGGTATGGATTTTGTTTCCTTTTCTCGTCTTGATTTATATGAGTCAATCTAAGAAAATCAAGCGGTTAGAGAAGAGGTTAAAGGTAATCGAAAGAAAAGAGAAAGGAAACGCAGAAATGTCGAGATTATTGCAAGAAATGATTGGAAAGAAACCAACAATCATTGGAGAACTATTTGGAACAAATTTTTGGGAAGTTGTGGATGTTGATGAGGAATGGGTCAAACTACGTAGTGTTGATAAAGAGGGGAAAGAAAAATTCAAGTTGCAACGTATTGAGGATATCCAAGCCGTTGAATTTGACGGAGAGTAGGTGTGTGACATGCAACTAAAAAATCGTCTAAAAGAGCTGCGGGCTCGCGATGGTCTCAACCAAACCGACCTAGCCAAGCTGGCAGGGGTTTCCAGACAGACCGTTAGCCTACTAGAACGGGATGAGTACACCCCGTCCATTATCATTGCCCTGAAAATATCTCAAATTTTCAACGAAACAGTCGAATCAGTATTTCGCTTGGAGGAGGACGAGTGATGAACAAGTATAAAGTGATCTATTATGTAGTTGTCGTAGCTCTATTAGTCAGTATGTGTCTACTGATTGGGATGGACTTAGGCTGGTTTAATCCCTATCAAAGTGACCAATTTATTTGGGCCTACTTTGCTCTTATCCCAGTCGTTGACTGGATTGAAAAGAAATCCAAAAATCTAGCAAGTGAAAAAGAAGAATGAATATGAAAAAGAATAAGAAAGGTGGCTTGTTATTTTTAATGTCTGTTGTCTTTGGAGGCTTCTTGGGCGGTTTTGTAGGGATGTTTAAGGCTGCTACCGAATCCCACGAAATTATGTTAGATGTAAAAGTCTTGATACCCTGGATATCAGCTATTTGTTTACTGATAGGTTTCATTAGCATTCTTTTGACATTCAATTTCTTAAAGAAAAGCAGAAAATTTCACTCCTTGTATCAAGAGGAAATGGATGATGATCTGAATGAAAGCTATTATGTGCAAATGTATCGAAATCTCGAGTTTGGAACCATTGCTTTTAATATTGCAATCGTAGCGATTTTATTGGCTCTCTTCATTTCAGTAAGTGAAGAGATTGTACTAAATAGAAGCAATCTAACCTTATCTCTTTCTTTTTTGGCATTAGTGTTGGTTTTCAATGCTCAAAATTATCTTTATAAAACCATTTCGATTGTTCGTCAGTTTGGTTTGGTGTTTTTCTCTACACCAAAGGACGTCTTGGACTATATCAATTCTTATGATGAAGGGGAGCGTCAGGCTAATTTGGAACAGAGTTTTCAGATTTTATTCAAATTAAACCAATATGTCTTGCCAGGTCTCTACATTCTAATTGCTCTCTTTTCCTTACTGACAGGAGAGATTCAGTTACTAGCTTTCTTGCTTGTCGGAGCAATCCATATTTATATCAATGTGATGCAAATACCTATGGTAAAACGCTATTTCAAATAAAGGAGTTTCTATGATTCGTGTTGAAAATGTAAGCAAAAGTTTTGGGAGCAAAAAAGCTCTTCATCAGATTTCTTTTGAGATTAAGGAGGGTGAAATCTTTGGTTTTCTTGGACCTTCTGGCTCAGGTAAAACAACCATGATCAATGTCTTAACAGGTCAGTTGGCTGCAGATCAAGGTAAAACAGTTTTGTTAGGCAAGAATTCTCAAGATTTAACCTCAAATGATTTGGAACAAATTGGTATTGTTAGTGATGGCAGTGGTTTTTATGAAAAGATGAGTCTTTACAAAAATCTGCTCATCTATGCTAAGTTATATGGTCTCAAGTCAGATAGAGTAAATCAGGTGCTCCAACAGGTTGGATTGGCAGATGCTAAAGATATTATCGCAGAAAAACTATCTACAGGAATGAAACAACGAATGTTCTTGGCTCGTGCCCTTCTGAATGCTCCTAAGATTCTCTTTCTAGATGAGCCAACCAGTGGTTTAGACCCTACAACATCTAAGATGATTCATACCCTACTTCAAGAATTAAAGCAGGCGGGGACAACTATCTTTTTGACCACGCATGATATGAATGAAGCAACTCTGCTTTGTGATCGCTTATCTCTTTTAAATAAGGGGAACTTAATAGAGTATGGAAGTCCGCAAGATATCATCCAGAAGTACCATGTGGATAAGAAAGTACGTGTGGTTTATAATGATGGACGAGAACAGATAGTTCCATTTGAAGAATTGCCACATTTAGACACGACAGATTTGATGGTGGTTCACTCTTGTGAGCCAACTCTAGAAGAAATCTTTATCAGATTGACAGGAGAAAAGTTAGATGTTTAGAAAATTAAATGCCCTACTATGGTTAAGATTACAAGTTCTTATCAGCAATTCAACTTTGTTAGCGACTTTATTGATGCCTTTTGGTATTGCTGTTTTATATAATGAATTTTTAAATAAGAATGGACAATTGAGCCTATTTTTACTATCTGCTAGCTTGACGATGGTCTTGAGTATGGGAAGTGGTTATATGGTATCGATTATGATGGCAGAAGATAAGGAAAAACGAAATCTTAAATCACTCATTCTAAGTGGTGTGACAGCAACAGAATATACTCTTAGTATGCTCGTCCTCCCTATTCTGATAATGTTACTTGCTATGATTGTACTTCCCATCTATCTTAGAGTAGATGTATCTGGTTATTTAGTTGCCTACGTTATCTATTTGCTCCTAGCAACTATTAGTATTATTTTTCTCAACCTTCTAATCGGTGCGGTGTCAGATACTCAATCTAAAGCGCAAGTTTATAGTATCTTCCCTATGTTAATTGTCTCTTTTTTACCTATAATTGCTCTTCAAAATGATACGGCTCAAAAAGTGTTGGATTACTCTTTTATTGGTCCAATTGTAAATCTTTTAAATAAAAAAGGTGGGGAAATATCTTTTTCTAACATCGGTATGTTACTTGCCTGGGTACTTGTGTTAGGAATAGCAAACCTCTTTGTATTGAAAAACAGCTATAAAGCAAGATAGGAGAACTTTATGAAACTACTTAAAAACCTTGGCTGGTTTCTTCTAGCCATTCTATCCTTTTTATTCATCTATGGCTTCATTCAGGTGCTCGCGACTACGTCGCTTGCCTTAGGCGCTTCACCCTATGCTGTGACCTTGCTCTATGTGGCCTTGGCTGGAGTTTATGTGT
>CAURTM010000001.1:0-82838 GCA_963527735.1 uncultured Streptococcus sp. | reverse complement strand
GAAAGAGATGCTTAAATCAGGAGAAGAAAGATTGAAAGATTTAACTAATCGAAATAGTTGTTAGAATTTGAATTTTAAAATAAAGTCTACTTATAACTTTTGTTAGTTGTTTAAGGTGGACAGAAAGTCTTTAGAATCAAAAAAGAAAAGTCGCTAGGACTGAGGAAACAGTTTTAACGCCAAATCTAAAAAAGTATAGCACAGGAAGTGATTTTTTTGTGCTTTTTTACTGTCTTTTTTCAAATAAATAAAGCTGTTCAAGGCACTTTCTTCATAGGAGTTTAATTTTATTAGCTAAAAATTATTTAATTACAGTCATTATATTGATTTTTATCTGTACTTAATAACAAACAATTAATAGCGAGTTGAGTAACTAATCTTTTATTTATTTCTTAAGTGATGAATAGATATAATCGCTCGGCCATTTCTTTTATTAATAGGAAAAATAAAGTGTACTTAGTAGTTATAGCATAATTTTTAAGTAGTATGATTTTATAATAGCTTCCATTTTTGACTTTGAACAGATAATCCGTTAATTGAAGTATTTCACTATCTGTAGGTTGTATGCTGCTATCTAGTGTATCCATTTGTTCTATGCATCCACTCTTAAATAAAATTTCCAAAAGTCTCAAATTTTTAAAGTTTAGTTCTTTTAATGATGAATGTTCAGTAAATATAGTACTCACTTTTATTATTTATCAATAAGTGAGGAAAGATGATCCTCGTACTGTTTTTTTATTGAACTCTCGTTTAGAATATCAAAAATCTGTAATGCATCTCTCATTTTGGATATTCCAGAGTGAGCTCCTTGTGCAAATTCGAGGTAGCCTTGAGCATATAAGAATACAGTTTGTTCATAATAATTGAGTTCGTTATCTAGTAATCTAGATATTTCTTTGATTAAAAATCTACAATTGTTGTATTTCTTAGCATCTATACTTGCAATTAAACAGTTAATAGCAAGTTGGGTTACTAATTTTTTATTTGTTTTATTTAAAGAGGAGTATATATAATTTTTCAGCATTTCTTTAGTTAGTAAAAAATAAGAAGAATACTCTATGGTTCGGACACAGTTTCCTAGTAATATTATTTCGTAATAACCCCAATTTTCTATTTTGAAAAGATAATCTGTTAATTTTAATAATTCCTCGTCAGTAGGTTTATGAGAGCGATCAAGACCATATATAATTGATTTTAACATTGTCCTATCAAAGTCTGTTAAATAGCTATTACAATATAGTGTATTCTTGAGTGATATAATACGATGTAGGGTATAATCTTCACGAATATGTTTTATAAGATTCATAAAGTTTTCACATTTTCCAAAATCGTTATTATGGATTATCAAAAATTCTTCTAATGATATGTTAAGTTTATCAAGAATATTTATTAACCTAGCACAAGATATCTCAGATTCTCCTCTCTCAAATCTAGAAATTTGTGATTTTGATAAATGTTCATCAGCGACAGAACTAATGCTAATTTGTTTTCCTTTACGAATTTTTCTAAGGGTTTTTCCTAAATTGAATTTCATATATTCCCACTTTCACAACAAAAATAATAATTTCTTTTCTTTATTGTACAATATAGAAAAGAAAAAAGGAGAAATAAGATGCTGAAGATTTCAAAATTTACTAAGTATTTACTAATACCGCTTTTAATTTTGGATATCATAATTATTGTAGGTGGATAGAGTGCTTATGTGTACACTTAAGTCTTTGGAATTCTCCAAAGACTTACTACTACTAAAAATATAAAATGCACAATTAATTTTTAAGATATCTTAATGAAGTAACACGATGTAGGAGGGAGTGATACCAATGTATTATAGATAAGACGTTGCATGTTAACCATTAATTTAAAGAGTGTTTAGTAAAATATTATGATTTTTCTAAACTAAATGAATATTTGAAAAAGGATAGTTGTGAGAACAGAAATAAAAAGTAATAAACTTAGTAAGTCATTTTTAAAGTTTCTAACGGCCCAAGTATTTATTATTCTTGCTGGAATATTGTTAGATATGGTTTTAATTCTCTTTGTATATCAAATGAGTCAATCGCTATTTGATACAAGTATGATTCTAGTTGTTGGATCTATTTCACGAATATTAGGAAGTATTCTACTTTCAAATATTTTTGACAAGATTTCAGCAAAGTGGATTATGCTAGGAGCATTGATAGCCAAAGTTTTTATTATTATACTACTCATATGTACTTATAGATATATATATATTGTGTTAATATCAAAATTTTTATTGAGTTTATTAGATAGTGCTATTTCTCCTGCGCAAGGTGTATTGCTTGCAGATATAATTAAAGAGGATAGAATTCGTTTAAATGGTATTTTCTATACTGTCATTCAAGTATTTCAAACTGCTACTTGGACATTTGGAATACCTTTTGTTCTATTCCTTAATCCTTTTGCGGCATTTTGTGTGATTATTTTGATGATTACTATATCCTTGTGGCTCTTGAAGAAAATAGATACAAAAGATAGAGTACAAACGAATTTACTCCCTTATTTTGAGAGATTGAAGCAGGGATGGTATGATTTGTTCCATATTACTGAATTGTGGAATATAACCATTATGGACACATGTGAATCAATTGCTAATGTGATTTGGACGCAAACTTTTCTATTATTTTTCACGACGAGTTTTTTGAACTTATCAGAGGAATGGTGGGGATTTCAAGGAGCTGCTTACTTTGTAGGTTCGATTGTAGGAGGAATTATAAGCATTAGATACTCTAAGTATATTTCTCAGTTTGGGGGAAAAGTTATCTTTTTTTCATCACTTGTGGTTGCTATTTTTACAGGTATATACGCTTTTAATAAAGTAGCTTTCTTGGCTCTTGTTATTAACTTTTTCATTGGAATTCCGTATCAAATTAGAGATTTGGTACAACAATCATTAATACAAGAGAAGTCCCCTACTTATTCGATAGGACGTGTTTTTTCTCTAAGACAATTAATATTAACGATTACTTCATCTGGCTCTTTGGCAATATTTAGCTATTTAAGTAGTCGGATTGGTATACAGGCTGTTTACCTGATTGCAACTATTATATACGCTATCGTAACTATTTGGATATTATTAAATAGAAAAATCATTAAATTTAAAATTGAGGAGTAATGAATATGAACGAATCAGAAAAAATTATTTTTGAAGAACTTGAAGAAGTTGTTATGTCCTATGTAGCAAATTGTCATCATGCTGCTGCATATTACGAAGCTGATTAGTCTAGAGGAGCAGTACTCATGTAAACTTGAGTGCTGCTTTTTGGAGTGGAAAGGAGGACTAAAGTGTATTTAAAAAGTACTGTCCATGTTTTACCTTATGATGGAAGAACGTTAATATGGGATAGAAAAACAGATAAAAAGATTATTATTCATTTGAATTTTGAAGATTTTTATAATCAATTATGTAAAGGTATATCAGATAATTTACTTGATATATTAAAAAATGGTCAATTTATTGATCTTTCCAATTCATTTGTAACTAAAAATTTTAGCACCCCGATGTACATTTGTAAATGCAAATATTTTGATATATACTCATTAAATACATTATTAGAGAATGAAGGAAAGATTAGAATACTAAATACACTTGATAATTATATATTAATTAGTCCAGTTTTGTATTCTAAGGATGAAATAGATAATTACGTGATAAGAGTATTATCATCTTCCAAATTTTATAAATATTATATAGAAATGATGCAAAATCAACGAAAATATCCTCAGTTAATGTCGGAAACTATATTTGAATCTAGTGAATATAGAAAATTATTTATTGATTTTATTGAATTGGCTGAATCAAGAGAGACTATGGCCGGAAAGATTGATATTCGAACTAATGAGATGAGTTTTGTACAGTATACACCTCTTCCAGTTGTAAAAGAAAAAATAAAAGAGGAGTGGAAATGGCTATTTTTGATGTAGTAGATGAGGTTTTTGGTTTAGTGAAACATGTATATAAAGTGGAGAATAGGCATGGGGAACCGTCGTCCATGTTTGCGTATACATGTTTACTTAATGATGTATCAAGGTTGTTGAATTGGCCGATGGATAAAATTAGTACAGGTTATAGCTTCGATGAGGATAAGGCTATTAAGTCTGCTATAGGAGAAGGGGTTGAAAGATATTGTGGAAATCATGTTCCCGACGATTTATTGAAGGCTAGTGTAGTTGAAATGTTAGAAAGAGGTTATAATTTTTTAAATCCAAAGGAATTTTTACAATTTACCAAAGAGCAATTGGAGAAAATAAATACTTATTTCGGGGTAGATGAATCAGTTTTAGTAGAGTGGGTTCCAATGATAAACCTAGTAAAAGATGAGAACTGTTATCTACCTGCAGATGTTGTATATGTTGATTATCGTAGTTATCAAAAAAATAAAAAAGTCAAAGGGAATAGATTACCCATACTATTTTCAGGATTGTCTGCAGGTTCAACTGTTAATTATGCCATAATAAATAGTTTGTTAGAAATTATTGAAAGAGATGCGACGATGCTTTGGTGGATAGGAAGAAAGCCAGCAAAAGAGTTAATAATAGATTCCAAAGACAGATTGAGCGACGTAATAAATGAATCGGAAACAAAAGGAATTGCTCTTAAGTTTTTACTACTATCTACTGAATTTTCAGTGTATACAGTAGCCTGTGTGTTGAACGATTATGAGAATAAATTTGTCACAGTTGGTTTTTCTTGTCATTTTAATATTAAACAGGCCAGTGAAAAGGCCTTGATGGAAGCATATCAATTACGTATGTTTAGTTTTAATTTATCCGATCCAAAAGGATTTATCTGGAAAGAAAACTACCAAGATATGTTTGGTGTCAAAGATTTTCAAAGAGATAGAAATTATACTAAAGTGTATAATAAAGACTATTCTGATATGATAAGTTTACTCCAAAATACACAATTCTTTTTGGATACGGTTGCTTATGGTGAGGTTATGAGTTTTTTTAATACAACATCTTACCAAAATATTAGTGAGTACTTAGATATAAATAGTTCTTTAACAGAAAGCGAACAACAAAAATTTTTGATTAAAGAATTTAGAGATAAAAAAATTGATGTTTTTATGGCAAATATTACAACGTCTGATATAGAAGTAGCAGGCATGAGCGTCGTTCGATGTATAGCTCCTAAAATGTTAGCTAATATGCCTACAGCTTTTCCTCTGTTAGGAAACAAGAGATTACAACAAACTTTAGGTAATAAGTTACCAAATTTATTTCCATTACCTCATAGCTAAAACGGATAAGGAGGCATTCTATTTTGGATAATAGTATTACTTTTAAAGATTGGAAATACGCATTACATGACGCTAGATATGGATTCGTACAACAATTTGCACAATATCATCCACAAAATGTACTTATTTTAGCTTGTGGAGTAGGATTAGAAGCATTTATATTATCTAGTACTGTCGATTCGCCTTGCAAAATAGTTGGAATTGATATTGATAAAAAATCAATAGCGTATGCAAAAGAAAAGTTGAATCAATTACAATATTCAAATATTACTTTCAAAGTAGAGGATATTAATCGTTTTTTTTCAACTAATACAGAGAAATTTGATGCGGTAATGATAATGTTTGCTATTCATTTTTTTGATAGAAAAAAAATATTGGAAAATGTTTCACAAATACTGGAACCAGATGGAATTTTTGGAGTTTGTGAATGGGAACCAAATGATAGTTTATTAAATATAAAACATATAAATGAGATTATTAATAGGTACGCAAATGAGGGTAAGGTACTGGAAAAAGCCAAACGGTTCTTCAACATGAAAAATAAATATTTATATGAAAAAGATATTCAGAATAGTATTGTAGAATGTACATTGCAACGTGTTTCTCATAAATCAAAGAAATATTCTATACGCTATTCTAATTTACAATCTTATTGGAATTTTCAGAAAAATAATGAATTATTTAAACGATTAAAACAAGATATGTTACCTAACAACTATTTACAAATGATAGAAGAGATAGAGAGTTATGTAGCTTTAGCTGATGAATCAGAAGTAGTATTTATTGCGAAAGTCGGAAATTCGTTTTATAAAAATCAAATACTATAATTTATCAGAGTGAACATTGAATGGAGATTGTATAAAAATGGAATATGGAATTATGTTACCTACTTTGGATAGGAATTTTAATATAGATGATGAGCTGAATCGCCTAAATCAGCTAAAGAACATCAATGAGTTAAGGATTTGGTTTAGAGATTTACCGGCAACTCAGAAAATAGATAGCGATGAAGGCATAGCCATGGACCCCCTGTTAGCTATTCAGTATGTATTATCTAAATATGGATTTTTAAAATTAGGTATTGGAGTTCTAAATACTTCTTTTAGAAATATTATGTTAACTATTAGAGAATTAATAACTTTGGGCAACTTAGTTAATACAGAAAATTTAATTATAGGAGTTGGTAGTGGAGAGAAAGAGTTATTGTTTAAAGATTCAAATATTTCATGGAGTGAAAAGAGTTTAAACTTTGAATTTTGGTTGACTGAATATAATCATCATTTCAATAATTTGGAACAGAATGGACGTATCAATCTAAAGAATCATTACTATTCTATGGGTGCTTTAAAACAGATTCCTAGATTAGCTGTAGCTACAAAAAATATTGACATGGTTAATAAATTTGACAAATTGATTGATAGTAATATTATTTGGTTAAGTAATTTAGAGGATATTTCTAAGCTGAAACAAAAAATAAAGAACAAGAAACTAATTATGTTTTTACCTATTAGTATTAATAATGCAGTGAAGAAAATAGAAATTATTCAGTTTGAAGATAGAGATATCTTAGTTATGACAGAGGAAATTCTGAAATTGTATCTAAGAGAATTGGAAAAATCTGGAGTAAATGAGGTAATTTTTTCTATCATCCCTGGATCAAATTTAAACTTTTTGGATAATTTATATCAGTTTTAAAAATGTTATGACCAGAAAAGTAAAGTTATCCAAGTATTGCTATCGGACATTCCAAATCAAGTATATATCTTGTAGAAAGTGATTCTTCATGGATAAAGTAGTTGAGAAAGTAGAGAGAGGGGGATTGCCAAGGGGAACATACTAATACCAATTATTTTCAAAAAGCGTTTTAAAGTCCATTGTCTGCTGACAGTGGACTTTAAAACGCTTTTTTCGAGTCCTTGAATAACTTCTTGAAGTTTATCAATGACGGCTTCCAATGTTTGGAAATCTTTATTTTTAAAACCTCGTTTTCGAATTTCTTTCCAGACTTGTTCAATAGGGTTCATTTCTGGTGTATAAGGTGGGATAAAAGCCAACTCAATATTACTTGGAATCTCTAAGGTACTTGATTGATGCCATATAGCATTATCCATTACAAGTAAAATATAGTCATCTGGATAAGCTTGTGATACTTGCCGTAAAAATGCATTCGTCCACTCAGTATTACATCCTCCAGCAATAAGGAAGAAGGAGTCTCCTGTATGAGCATTTATCGCTCCATAACAATAGCGATATTCTCGCATATAATGACTATGAATGCTAGGTCGGCTTCCTTTAGGAGCCCAACAAGAACTCATCTTACTGATTCTCACGAAACCAGCTTCATCTTGATACATCAAACGTACTTTGTTATAAGATCCCTCCTCTTTAAAGCGCTTACTTAAGGTATAGAATGTAGATTTTATTTTTAGACGTCTCAATTGTCTGAGCGTCTGCCTTCTTGGGATGTTCAGGTCTAGGAGTGATCGTTCGCTAACCATGGCGTTTTAGGAGATAATAGAAACCATCACGTGTGGAAGTACGACCAATCTCTTTTTGATAGGCTTCAAATAAGTGATTGACAGTTACAAATTCCCCAGCCTGAGCATCTTCTATATGGCATTTTAGAAATGCTTTCTCTTCTTCATAAGTCATATATTCGCGATAGCGACCGCCACGGGTCTCTTGAAGAAGAGCATCCAAACCAAACTCCTTATATTTTTCAAATTCCTCCAAACAGTTGTTTTATTGCAATCTAGCAGATTTATGATTTCCTTATAACTCTTTTCTTTTGAGCGAAAATAAATATTTTGTAGACGTTTGTGATATTTGGCGTACGATGAATCTCTTAGGAATTGTTCAATTTTTTGTATTTCTTCGTTTGTAAGTTTCATAACTACAATAATATGTTTTTTGATTTTAGGCTAGTATGAGTTTTTCCTCATCTATTTTTAAGGATACTTGAAAGTTATATTTTAGAAAAACAATTATGGAGTTCTTAATACGGAATATAGTATAAATGCTGATTCAAAGTGGAGTTTTGTATGCTTTTTGCTTTTGTTGAGTATAAAATCTATTATCACTAGTATACCATAAATTCATCTTTAACAGTTTGATTTGTATAATGATTTTTTTAGTCTTGAATTGTAAAATTAAGTGAATTTACATGATTTTAGTGAGAATGAGTTTGCCTGTGCCGTAGATCGCAATATTCGAATACTAATGAAAGGATAGTAAATGTGCCAAAATCCAATAGTTATCTTACTACGTGGACAATGCGAAGTATAAAGATAACTGTTTATTATATCAAACTTAAAGAGTTTCAGGGCAATATAATCATTATTGATGGTTATAATTTTGGAGCGCAGCATCCACATTATCTGAATCTCCAATAATTTATGGAAAGGATAGTATTGAAAATACCAAACGATTTTCAGGTAAACTGGTGGATTCCTTTGTAGAAAAATTAAGTGATATGAGCTATAATCTTTTAATCAAGGTAAACTTGCGAACGGTTGACGAACCAAAGAACTAACAGAATTATTGAAAAGTAAGAGGATGATGTTCAATTAGCTTTAATCACCACAAAATCTGAACTGTTCAATCATAGCATCCTTATCTAAAATAAAGGACTATATGCTATTAATCTCGACTAGACACGAGCGAATACTAGAGAACTTCATGACCTAATAGTGAACAGTCTCGTTGATAATACACGGCAATTGGAAGAACTAGCTATTTGTGAAAGAATTCAAATTTATCAACGAGATAGAAGTTGTGTATATGATTCAGGAGAAGATAAAACTTCAGCAGTAATCCTCCTTCAAGACTTACTATTTGGAGAATGTAATCAAGTGGAGAAAGAGATGCTTAAATATGGAGAAGAACGGTTGAAAGATTTAACTAATAGAAATGGTTGTTAGATCACGAATTTTATAATATAGTCTATAGGACCGTCATTAAAAAATAACGATTCTATTTTTATTTTCTCTATTTGCTTGCTCTTTATCTTTTTTTAAAAGTTATATTCTTTCTTCAGTGATGATTTCTTAACAATATAAGTACGAATTCAGCATAGTTTATGATTAATTTAAATCTAGGTGCTTATTAAACTCTTGATTTTTTCAATTAGCTATGGTATTCTTTTGTTAGTTAATAAACTTACAAAAAGGAGAACAAATGTTTTCACCTACTAAATTAAAAGAAAAAAGAGAGAGTCAGGGCTTATCTCAATCACAACTTGCATCCAGTTTAGGAATCAGTAGAGCTTCATACTTTAATTGGGAATCAGGCAAAACAAAGCCTAATCAAAACAATTTAAGCAAGTTGAGCCAGGTTTTAAATGTAGATCCTCGCTATTTTGAATCAGAGTATGAAATAGTTGAAACCTATCTCAAGCTAACTGAAAAGAATCAAAAAGCGACACTTCATTATGCTACAGAACTGTTGAACAAACAGAATGCCAAGGTTGTGGACATTCCTCAGCGTTTTGCTTATAAAGTTTACGAAAAATTATCAGCTGGTACAGGAACAGCTTATTTTGATGATGGTAATTACGATACAGTTTACTTTAATCATCAATTTGATTATGACTTTGCATCATGGGTGTTTGGAAATTCAATGGAACCGACATATGAAAATGGTTCTGTAGCCCTTATTAAGCAAACGGGATTTGATTATGACGGGGCTATCTATGCGATAGATTGGGATGGTCAAACCTATATCAAGAAAGTGTATCGTGAAGAAAATGGGCTTCGTTTAGTTTCACTCAATCGGAACTATTCAGATAAGTTTGCGCCTTATGATGAGAATCCTCGCATTATAGGGAAAATAGTTGGGAACTTTATGCCTTTAGAGGACTAAGTATGAGTTGGTTTGATTATAGTCTTGAGCCAAGTAGTGACATTGCCTTTATTGATATGAAATCTTTTTACGCAAGTGTAGAATGTGTAGATAGAGGATTACACCCACTTAAGACTTCGCTTTGTGTTATGAGTCGTGCAGATAATTCTGCTGGTTTAATTCTTGCTTCCTCTCCTATGTTTAAAAAGGTCTTTGGAAAGTCGAACGTTGGACGTTCCTATGATTTACCTTTTGATGTAAAGACTCGCAAATTCTCTTATTATAATGCTAAGAAGCAAGGTTTACCGACAACGATAGACTATGTCCGCTATATAGAGGAATGGGCAAAATCAACCGTGATTGTTCCTCCGAGAATGGATACTTACATTGCTGTCAACATGGAGATTCAAAAAATCTTTCAAGATTTTGCAGCACCAGATGATATTTATCCCTACTCAATTGATGAAGGATTTATTGATTTAACAAGTTCATTAAATTATTTTGTACCAGATAAAAGTATTAGTAGGAAAGATAAATTAGATATTATTTCTGCTGCTATTCAAAAAAAGATTTGGAGAAAAACTGGAATCTATTCAACTGTAGGCATGTCTAATGCCAATCCCTTATTAGCTAAGTTGGCACTTGATAATGAAGCTAAAAAGACTCCGACAATGAGAGCCAATTGGTCCTATGAGGATGTCGAAAAGAAAGTATGGACTATTCCTAAAATGACAGATTTCTGGGGAATTGGAAATCGCATGGAGAAGAGATTACATAATTTAGGTATCTTTTCGATTAAAGAATTGGCTCAGGCTAATCCTGACTTGATTAAAAAAGAGCTTGGTATCATAGGTCTAGAGTTATGGTTCCATGCCAATGGGATTGATGAAAGTAATGTTCATAAACCTTATAAGCCAAAGTCAAAAGGGATAGGGAACTCTCAAGTTTTACCAAGAGATTATATTAAACAAAGAGATATTGAGATCATACTTCGTGAGATGTCAGAACAAGTTGCAGTTAGATTGAGAAGAGCTGGTAAAAAAGCAACAGTAGTTTCTATACATCTAGGCTACTCTAAAGTGGAACAAAAGCGTTCTATCAATACTCAAATGAAAATTGAACCAACCAATCAAACAGCACTACTGACAAACTACGTTTTAAAGTTATTTCGCACTAAATATACTTCAGGAGCTATCAGAAGTGTTGCAGTGAACTACTCTGGTTTAGTAGATGAATCCTTTGGATTGATTTCATTATTTGATGATATTGAAAAAATAGAAAAAGAAGAAAGGCTCCAGTCCGCAATCGATGCTATTCGAACAGAATTTGGGTTCACTTCACTATTGAAAGGTAATGCCCTGGATCAAGCTTCTAGAACAATTGCAAGAAGTAAACTCATTGGTGGTCATTCAGCTGGAGGATTAGAAGGATTAAAATGATGAATCGTTCTTATTTACCTTTTGAGTCTGCAAGAGAGTATCAAGATCGTGGGATGGCTAAGTGGATGGGCTTCTTTTTGTCAGAACATTCCAGTTCTCTTTGGGAAGAAAATAATAGAGAAGACATCTCCATTTCTCTATCAATGGAAGAGAAAGTTCGATTTGTTCGTCAACTTTATACGAATGAATTCCCTGCAACTTTTGTTTTTAAGTTTTCTAATCAAAGAAAGTTAGTATCAGGTATTGTTAAAGAGATTAGGAGAGAATCCATATCTATAAAATCAGCTACAGGCTATCTTTGTTTAAAATGGACGGACATACTCGATATCCAAATAGAAGGGGAGTAATTACATGAATCGTAAAGAATTATATGATGATAAATTGCAGCTAGATTATTTTTCTGATTCTTATTTACGGTTTGAGTCAGATTTTTACAAGTATTCTGCTTTAGACATACCATTAACATTTATCACTGATGATATTTTACGTACAATGGCTATGTCTCAAAAACATTATTTTAAGTTAAATAAAAGCAAATCTTTAGACGGTCGTGACCATTATTTTGTTTTTTCTATCAAGATGAACAAAGACAGTAGTGGCATTAGACAGTATGAATATCAGAGACATTGTTTTAAATTGTGAGAATTTACTAATTTTTTATTTTAAAACATATAGTTATTTCAATCAATATATTTATCGGAGGTTTCGTATGATGAAAAAGATAAGAAGTTCATTATTTAGTTTATTTATTAATAAGCCTATGAAATGGCATTATTATGTAACGATTTTTATACACATTATTTTTCTTTTCTTTTATTTTATTAGTAGGCACAAAATATTTGATCTACTAGGAATACTTTCTTTTATTTTTCTAATAGGTTTTGTATATATAAATTATAAGAAAATCAATACAGATTTAGGCACTATAAAAATCCAAATGTTAAAAAACGTACAGAGAAAAGATATAGAGTATTGGTGTACACTAGGTATTAATTTTCTGACTTATATATTTATCTTCATCTTGTACATAAGTATTGAAAGTTGTAAACAGTATTTTATTTTTGATCTAAAATGGTTAGTGAGTATATTGCTAGTTTATCGTCTAGTGTTTGATCTTATAAAGATTGCCCCATTCATTTCTTTCATCTATATTGTAATTCCAATAATAGTGCTTTCAGTTATTGGAATTAATGATTCGTTGTTAAATTGGACCTTTGTATCTCTAATATTAGTAACTATAGTTAATCATTTATTAACTAATGAAATTCAATATTTCCTATCTAAAAGAGAAAGAAAGATAGCATTTAAAGAACATTCACTAAATATTAGATTGTTTAGAATAAAATGTAAAATCTTATTATTTATCCCATTGTTATACTGTTCTTTATTGTTTTCAGAAATTATTTCAAAAAGCGAAATTTTTTTATATTTGATAAATCGGATGTCCAATACTAATCTTGAAATGGGTGAAAATTCATTACTATCTTTTTTTAATTTTTACACAATAGTAATAAAATTAATGTTTTTAACATTTTCAATAGTAATTTGGGGAGAATATAGCGACAGTATATTGAAGAAAATTGCCAGATTGTTAGTAATAAAAAATAACAACTTTCACAATATTACCAATAGTCATAAACCTGATCATAGTATTTGGATTTTCTTTATACTGCTACTATCAGCTTCAATGGTAGTTTCTAGGTTATTGGAAACAGAGATGAGGTCGATAAATAGAGGTAGCTATTATCTGGTAGTTAAGGATGAAGAAAAAAATTACAAAATAGATAATACTAAAAAAATATCTTTTCAAAATCAAAAAATTAATATTGATGGGGATGATTTTTTTTATGACAATGCCAGTATGACTATAAAAGATAAAAATAAAGAAAAAGTGGGAGAAATAAATGGCTCAGTCTTAAGGGTTACGATTCAAGATAAGAATCAATGTTATGTTTTAGAAGACTCAGATGTCTATAAACAGTATAAAAATTAATTTTCAGAGAGCATTAGCTCTCTTTTTTCATCCCATCAATTCCTCCGTGATAACTTCCCCAAATTTCTTCTGTTATACTTTTCTTAACTTTTAAAAATCCAACTAAGAATTTTACCTGGGGGTTTGGGGGCGAAGCCACCACATTGTCATATCGTTTGTTTTTTGAACCGTGAGGTTTGAAATGGCAGGCGATATGATTTTTGTGATATTGTGGACACAATATCTGAGCTCGCAAAGACCGAACAAGGAGAGACTGAGGTCTTTAGGAATTGTACTGACAATGTGAGGCAGCCTTACATTGTCAGACAAGTATAATGTTGAAAGGATGGTAAGATGGGACAAGAAATTAGGTTAATCCGTAAGCAATTTAGAATCACGAGACAAGAAGAAAAACAGATAAAAGAAATGATGAGGGAACAAAAAGTGGATAGTTTCTCAGAATTTCTTCGTCAAAATTTATTGAAAAAGAATTATCAGGATAGAATTTTTGAAAGTTGGTTCTCCCTTTGGCAGTCTCAAAAGTTTGAACAGATTAGTCGAGATGTGTATGAAGTTCTGGTTGTCGCAAGAGAAAATCATCAAGTGACTCAAGAGCACGTCTCAATCTTATTGACTTGCGTTCAAGAATTGATTGCAGAAGTGAATCAAGTACAGCCACTCAGTCGTGAGTTTCGTGAAAAATATATGGGTTAGGAGGATGTAATGGTTTATCGCTATCGTACCAATCTCAAAAAAGTATTTCTAACTGATCCAGAATTACACCAATTGAATGAACGGATTGCTAAGAGCAATTGTAAAAATTTTTCAGTCTATGCCAGAAAAGTTTTGCTTAATCCCAATATGTCATTTGTCACGATTAACACTGATACTTATGACCAGTTAGTTTTTGAATTGAGACGTATTGGAAATAACATCAATCAAATTGCGCGTGCGATTAATCAAAGCCATCTGATTTCTCAGGACCAATTACAAGAATTGAGTAAAGGAGTCGGAGAGTTAATTAAGGAAGTGGACAAAGAATTTCAAGTGGAGGTGAAAAGACTGAAGGAGTTTCATGGTAGTTACTAAACACTTTGCGACGCACGGAAAAAAATATCGTAGGCGTTTGATTAAATATATCCTCAATCCAGATAAAACAGATAATCTAAAATTAGTATCTGATTTTGGCATGAGTAATTACTTAGATTTTCCTAGCCATGCAGAAATGGTAGAAATGTACAATGTTAACTTTACTAATAACGACAAGTTGTACGAGTCCAGAAATGACCGACAAGAAAAACACCAACAAACTATTCATGCCCATCATCTCATCCAATCATTTTCTCCTGAAGATAATCTGACACCTGAAGAAATTAACCGCATTGGTTATGAGACCATGATGGAATTGACAGGAGGTCGTTTTAAGTTTATCGTAGCAACTCACACAGACAAAGATCATGTTCATAATCACATCCTAATCAACGCTATTGACCGCAATTCAGATAAAAAGTTGATATGGAACTATGCCTTGGAACGAAACCTCCGTATGATTTCAGACCGTATTTCTAAAATGGCTGGTGCAAAAATTATTGAGAAACGTTATTCCTATCGAGATTATAAAAAATATAAGGAATCTAGTCATAAATTTGAATTGAAACAACGTCTTTATTTTTTGCTTCAGCAATCTAAATCGTTTGATGATTTTTTAGAGAAAGCAAAGCAGTTGCATGTTCAGATTGATTTTAGTCAAAAGCATAGCCGTTTTTTGATGACAGATAGAACGATGGTAAAACCAATTCGAGGTCGCCAACTTAGTAAACGAGATTTATATGATGAAGACTTTTTTAAAACATATTTTGCCAAACAAGAGATTGAAAGTCGTTTAAAATTTTTACTAAAGTCTGTTTATTCATTAGAAGAATTGCATGTAAAGGCTAAAGAGTTGAATCTAACCATCGAGTTAAAACAGAAAAATGTGATGTTTACCCTAGAAGAAGATGGCAAAAAGATAAGCCTGAGTCATAAAAAAATTAGCGATAAGAAATTGTACGATGTTCAATTTTTTAATCGTTATTTTGAAGATAGAGAAGTTAGAGATATTCAAGCATTAGAAAATCTTCAGGAAGATTTTCAGACTTTTCGAGAGGAGCAGCATAAGGAGAAAGTTTCCGCTGAAAAAATCGAGGAAGCCTTCAAGAAATACAAGGAAAAACGAGATGCTATCCATGAGTTTGAGATTGAACTTACGGATAATCAGATAGAGAAGTTGGTTGATGATGGTATCTATATCCAAGTTTCGTTTGGTATCAAGCAGAGTGGACTCATCTTTATTCCTAACTACCAGCTAGATATTTTTGAGGAAGACAATCATAAAAAATATAAAGTCTACATTCGAGAAACGTCTTCTTACTTTGTCTATAATAAAGAAAACATGGATAATAATTGTTTCATCAAGGGTAGGACCTTAATCAGACAATTGAGCAACGACAGCCAAAAACTCCCCTATAGACGACCAACTTTAAAAAGTCTTCAAGAGAAGATTTCTGAAATTAATCTTATGATTGAACTATCTAACACGAACAAACAATACCAAGAAATCAAAGATGAGCTTGTATTAGAAATTGCAGAGATTGATATGCAGCTAGAAGAAACCCAAGAAAAAATCGCCACCTTAAACAAGATGGCGGAAGTCCTTATCAATTTGAAGAGTGAAGATCATGAGACTAGAAAATTAGCTAAGTATGATTTTGACCAAATGAACATGACGGAATCAATAATGTTAGATCGACTCAATACAGATATTTTAAAATTACAACAGGAACTTGGTAATGAAATTAATAAATATGAGGAGATAGCTAGAAGATTGGATTTGCTTGTGAAAATTATTAATACCAATAAATTTACAGTTCTAAAATTTCACGAGAATGCCTTACTAGAATAATATTATTTACGACTAATTAGTTAAAAGATAGAGAATAATTTCGTTTATTTTTTGTTTACTAGTTTATTAAAATGGTCAGTATAGTGTAATTTTAACTTATCTTCTCCTAAAATATCGAAGACTTGTATGGCTTGTTTCATTTTTTCAATTCCACTGGTTGATTGGCAACGTTTAAATTCAAAGTAACCAGTTGCATAGAGAAAAACTGTTTGTTCATAAAAGTTTAGTTCATTATCCAACAATGTCTTTATCTTACTAATTAAATAGGAGCAATTAGAAAATTCTTCCTTACCAATGCTTAGAATGAGGCAATTAATAGCAAGCTGAGAGACAATCTGCTTATTAGTTTTATTCAGAGATGAGTAAATATAGTTATTTAACATCTCTTTAGTTAATAAGAAGTAGGAGTTGTAGTTAATTGTGCGTACACAGTTACCTAATAAAATGATTTCATAATAGCCCCATTTTTCAACTTTGAAAAGATAGTCTGTCAGATGAAGAAGCTCTTCATCTGATGGAATGATGTTCGAATCCATTGTGTGTAAAATAGATTTTACCATTGTTTTCTCAAAAGAATTTAGAGTGTAATCAGAAGTATCAGAAAGTAGACATGCTATATTATTGATACTTTGTGATGAATATTGCTTACGAATGTACTGTACTAGATTAGCAAATGATTCGGAACTGGTATAGTCGTCATTGTGTAAAACAAGGAATTCATCCAAAGTAATATGTAATTTGTCTAAAATATTGATTAGTCGAATACAAGATATCTCTGACTCCCCACGTTCAAAACGAGATATTTGTGATTTTGAAAGATGTTCATCTGCTACAGAGCATAGACTAATTTGTTTTCCTTTACGAACTTTTCTAAGTGTGATGCCAAGTTTTGATTTCATAATTTCCCATTTTCCCAACAAAAATTAAATCCGTTTTTATTTATTGTACAATAAATAAAAACGGAAAGGAAGTCCAAGTATGAAGAAAATTTCAAAATTTTTACCGATTTTGGTTTTGGTGATGGATATTATCATCATTGTTGGTGGGTAAGATGCTTAGGTGTACACCTAAGTCTTTAGATATCATCTAAAGACTTAGTACTGGTTGGAGGATACGATGAAAGAAAGTATGATTAATTATTGGTTAAATTATTTTCCGGAGTATAGTTTAGAAACGTTTGAAAAGGAGTTAACAAAGCATTTAGGAGAGAATTATATCGATAAACTTTTAAATTTCTATAAAGATTACGAGACTGTGGATGTAGATATTATATTTAAGTACGTTAGTTTAAATTTAGAAGCTATTCCAAAACAATTTAAAGAAATAATTGAAGAAAAATATTTATTTTCTTCAATTATTATACCATTTATTAGCAAATATTTTTCTGAGTATTCTTATACCATTTCCAGAAATAAGAGCATTGAAGATTCGGATGAATTTTTAACTTGCTCTGTATTGGATGTTGCGGATAGAATCAACACTTTGCTGTATCGTTCAATTATTGGAGATATCTCTACTCTAAAAGCTAGAGGCGTTCTTCAGGGAAAAACTTCTGTCAACAGAATGGATTATTACAAGAATAAATATATAAAAGAAGAAAAAAATTTAGTTGATTTCTATGCAAAATTTTCCGAGTTAACACGTTTAACTTCCTATGTAGTAAAAAACACTTTTGAATTTTATTTAGAAATTATTCAACAATTTCAAGAGCAATATGTGAAAATTCTTGAACTATTTCAGTGTAAAACGGATTCTAAAGTATTGATTTCTAAAATAGAATTGGGAAATGGTGATTCACATAAAAAGAATAAGAGTGTGAGTAAAATTTTTTTATCAAGCGGAAACACTATAATATATAAGCCTCGCTCGCTTAATATTGAAAAATCGTTTGAAAAAATGATGGAATTCTTACGAGATCAAAATGCGATTTTAGATTATAAACTACCTAATATTATTTCAACTGAAAAATATGGATTTTGTGAATATATAGATACAGAAGAATGTATGAATGATTTGGATGTAAAGGGGTTTTATCAAAGAATAGGAGAATTGTTGGGAATACTTTATTCTTTGAATTCTGTAGATTTTCATTATGAAAACATTATTGCGAAAGGAGCTTATCCAGTTCCAATTGATTTAGAAACATTAATCCATCCTCAGATAGTGGATAGAAATAATGATTTATCAGCATTCAAAAAAGCTTCTAAAAAATTTGAAAGCTCAGTAATAACTACAGGGCTTTTACCCATTTTTTTAAAAGGAAATGAAGTTGGTGGTGTTAGTATGAATAGTGAGCAAATATCAACTTTTAAAACTGACTATATCAAGGATACTAACAGCGATAATATTCATATTGAGAGAGAGTATTATGTCATTTCTCCTAAAAACAACAATCCTATTATCAATGGTAAGATTGTAGATGCCAAAGACTATATTTTTGAAATTATAAAAGGATTTCAAGGTATATATAAATGGATTATGAATAATAGAAAGATATATATTGAAAAAATATATGAGCTTTTTAGTAACACAGTTGGAAGATTTATACCAAGAGCTACTTTATACTATTCACAATTGTTAAGGATCTCACTAAGCCCAGAATTTACTCAAAAGCATTTTGAGAGAAAGATGTTACTTAGAAGATTATATATAGGAATCGAAAATTCTGAGACAATGTTGATTGATTCAGAATTTAAAGATTTACTAGAAGCAGATATTCCTTATTTTTCTTTTATTATCGGTGATAATAAAATATTTGATTCTAAAGGGGTAGAAGTAAAAGGCGTAAATTTAACCAATTTTAAAGAAGATTTTAGCAGTAAGATTTCTACTTTTTGTGATGAAGATTTAAAAGAACAGATTGGCTATATCAAGGATTCTTTTATAAGTAGAAAAAATCAATCTGACAGCAATGACATTAAATTTCAAACATATTATAATAAATTAAAACCAGAATTATGGTTGTCTACTGCTACTAAAATTGGAGATTTGATTATTGATAATTCAATTGAAGGAGTTAATGAGTACGGTCGAAAAGATTTGGCCTGGATTAGTGTAACAATGCAGGGTTTTGAAGAGGATGTTTGGTTACCTTCTGTTTTAACAAATGATTTGTATAGTGGGAATGCAGGAATTTCGTTATTTTTAATCAATTTATGGAACATAACAGGTAAGAAAAGATTTTTAGAGTATGCCAAGAAATCTGTTGAAACCTCAAAGGTATTATTGGGAAATAAGTACATTCACTCTAATCATTTAGTAGGGGCTTTTATAGGTGTAGGAGGGATGATATATTCACTTGCTGAAATTGCTCATCTCACTGGAGATGTAAAAAATAAAAATTTTATTAAAAAATCTATCTTAAGTTTAGATGAACTAATTTTAAGGGATACCTCAAATGATTTAATTAGTGGGAATACAGGGCTATTGGCTGTAATTTTAAAACTTGTTAATTCAGATTCATATTACAACACACCTGATATTAAATGTGTTATTTCCAAAATAGTTCAAAAAATATTACATGAGTCAAAGTTTGTAGACGGGTTAAGGTTTTGGGAATGTATGCCAAATAGAAATTATGTTGGTTTTTCTCACGGAAATGCAGGTATCCATTCTTATTTATTTAAGGCAATGAAATATTTGGGAGATAGTCGTGCAGAGGAAATTTTGCAAGAGTCATTGAATTATGAAAAAAAATGCTTCTCTTCTCATAAAAATGATTGGTATAGATCTAAAGATGAAAAACAAATATCTTATACGTGGTGTCATGGATCACCTGGGATACTTTTAAGTAAATTATTATTGCTTTCTTCAGGATATAATTTTGATAATTTAGATAATGACATTAGACTAAGTATTGAGAACACTAAAGCTTATGGATTTGGGAATAATCCTACATATTGTCACGGTGATTTAGGAAATTTAGAAATATTAAATTATGCTTCTAAACTACTTCATAAAAAGAATCTAAATAATTTATGTACAAATATATATCAGGAAC
The DNA here is from genome assembly GCA_963527735.1 of uncultured Streptococcus sp. Taxonomy (GTDB): domain Bacteria; phylum Bacillota; class Bacilli; order Lactobacillales; family Streptococcaceae; genus Streptococcus. The sequence goes on along the minus strand of CAURTM010000001.1, from coordinate 62,386 downwards.
TATTTGATACTGTTCTTGTTAAAGAATGGGATAAAAAAAATTTAAAATCTTCGAATACATACGGTCTAATGGTTGGTTTATCGGGGTGGGGTTACTCCATGTTATCAAATTATACGGATCACTCTTTGAATAACTTTCTATGGTTAGATTGATACGTCTCTTTTTTCAAAAGCATTATTCTGGGCTATATAAATTAAAATTAGTTAGGAGAGAATAGTTAGATGGCACAAAAAGATTTTCCCAAAAAAATTAACAGTCAGTTATTAGAAGAAATTAGTGATAACAGTGCAGTTGGAGCGGGATGGGCGCAGCTTAGTTTTATAAGTGAAGCTCTTGGAAATAAAGGTGCAGTTTGCACAGGTACAATTGAATGTCAAAATAATTGTAGATAATAGAGGAGAAAAATTATGAATAATAAATTTACAGGAAAAATTAATGAATTAGAACTCGAACAATTAGTTGGAGATAATCAAGTTGTAGGTGGAATAAGTCCTACTATTATTCCCGCTGCAATTTCTTTTGCGGGTGTTACACTTACCGTAACATTTGGTGCTGGTGCATGTCCAACTTCCGGATGTACAAAGAGTTGCAATAAATAATTAAGTAACAACATTTTTGACGATATAGCCCAGTATAATGCTTTTGAATAGGAGATAATTATGACAGTTGAAAGTTATTTAAATAAAATTGAAAAATCAATTACTTCAGGTACTATAGAGGAAAATTATGAAAGTACATTTTATACTTTTAATAATCAATTTTCAAAGTACTTTATTAACTCTTTATCGAAAGATATACGACGTTATCTTTCAGAAGGATCTATAGAGATGCTAGAAAAACAATTTTATTCTGAGATATATTATTTGACAATTCGTACTCTGATTGATGATTTTTACAATTGGCAAAGAGTTAATGAGAGTGTACCGAAAGAAGAAAGATATCATAGATACTGTTTAAAATTGGGGACGGTTCCTTTTTTTAAAAAAATTAAGAAAGCATACCCAGTCTTATTTATTAAAATTTATCATTTGCATCAACATACGATTAATTTAATAGAGGAAGCAATGTTATCAATCATCAGAGATAAAGATGAAATTAAGGAGTGTATAGGATTCAATTTTGATGATGGAATCAAAGAAATTGTACTTTCTACTGGTGATAGGCATAACGGGGGAAAGACTGCAGTTATATTTAAAAATAATAATGATGATAAAATTTTATATAAGCCTCATTCGTTAAATAATGACGTATTTTTGGAGAATTTTTTTAGTTTAGTTAATAGAAGTTTACCTTTAAAATTATACCATCCTAAATCAATTTCAAAAAAAAATTATGGATGGCAGGAGTTTATAGAGTTTCAAGAATGTAATCTTGATAATGATTACGAAGATTACTTTTATAGATATGGTGAACTTCTTGCAATAGCTTATGCACTGCAAGTGACAGATCTCCATAAAGAAAACATAATAATGAGTAAGAATTATCCGATTGTTATTGATTCTGAGACTTTATTTACAAATCCAGACTTAAGCTGCAACAGGAATTCAACTATTCAAAATCCTGAAACTGTACATGATCTATTTCAAAAGTTTATCAAAGACTCAGTTTTAGACACATTATTGTTACCAAATAATTTTCAAAGCTCTTTATTTGATTTTGATTTAAGTCCGCTGACTAATTATCAACAATTATCTGAAAATATTACTAGATTTACAATAGAAAATGATTTTTCACATAATATTCATTTAAAAAAAGTACATGTAGTACTTCCGAGTAGTAATGTCAAAAAAGATACTAATAAATTTTACGGTAAGATAATTGATGGATTCAAAGCTTGTTATACTATACTTGAAAATAGTAAGAATTATTTTATTGAAGAAATAAAATTATTGTCAGAAAAATATCCTCTATATCTGAGACAGGTTCTAAGACCAACTATGGTATATGTTAAGTTTTTAGAAGCTTCAACCCATCCAGATTACCTTACGGATATCAAAAATCAGAGAAAGCTATTTCAAAAACTTAATAGCTCGTCATATAAATTAGACAGTACTTTAGGAAAGCAAGTAGAAATTGAAATTAATAGTTTAATGAAAGGAGATGTACCGTACTTTTATACAAAATTTAATAGTCTGAGTATTTATTCTATGAAAAATAAAATTTGTAATTTTTATGCTACATCTATCCAAAGTAAACTACTTGAAAGATTTCAAAAACTGGGAAAAAAGGATATGTTAAAGCAGTTGCATGTGATTTTTTTATCTTTATCGACAGTTAAAGATACGACTTTCTCTGACAGAAATCAAAGCCCATTACACGATTTTATTATTCCTGTTAATGACGAAAATTCTCTAGTATTAAAGGTCGGTGACTATATTAATCATCAAGTCGTTTGGAATAATAATAATGAGTTTTGCATACTTCCTTCTGTTAGTCAGATTGATGATAAGAAAGTTATTTTACCAGTTTCTTATTACCTGTATGATGGTGGTGGAGTAGTTTTACTATTATATTATCTATATTTAAAATTTAACGAAGAAAAGTACAAGATAGTTGCGGATGGTTTACTAAAGGGGTTCGAGTCAATGATTGAAATTGAAACAAATAGAAACTTTTCGGCGTTTAATGGCATTGGATCAGTAATATATATATATTATTGCCTTTTTATACTAACATCGGAACCAGACTATCATGAAAAATATAAGTTTTACTTAGCAATGCTAGAAAAACAAGATATTCCGTTAGATCAACCAATTGATTTTTTAGGAATATCCAGTTTAATTATTTTATTATGTAATATTTATAAGATAGAACATAGCTCAAAACTTTTTACACTATTAAAAAAGTGTATTAATTATTGTATTTCACAATTAGATAATATAACAGTAACAGGTTTAGCACACGGTTATTCTGGAGTTGCAATGTCGTTATCATATTATTATGAAATAAATCCTAGTACAGATATATTAAAATGTATAGAGAAATTACTACATAAAGAAGATGAATGTTTCAATAGTATATTAAAAAATTGGAAAGATATAAGAAGAAATCACGATGACTCCTTTCCTAATTTTTGGTGTTATGGAGCTCCGGGCATTTTGTTAGCTAGAAAAGAAATTTTCGATAAAACTAATATTGGGAATAATGATTTATCAATAATTGAAAATGTATTAACTAATGTAGAAAAAATAAGAGAATTGAATTTATGTCATGGTTCTGTAGGTACTATCAGTTGTCTTGATGCAATATTGAAAGATGAAGAAAACCTATTAATAAAAGAATCTATAGATTTGTATTTTGATAATGTCGTTTCTCAGGTTATCAAACCAGAATTAAGTACGGATTTGAATACTATGAATACATTTTCTTTTATGCTAGGAGTATCTGGAGTTGTCTATGAAATATCTCGAAAACAAGATGATAGATTACTGAATGTTTTATTACTAGAGTTAAAGAGGACATGATGACTAGAAAAGTACCTAATATTGAGCAAATGTCTCAAATAGAATGTGGTTTATGTTGCTGCTTGTCCATACTACATTTCTATAAAAGCAAAGAGACATTACTAGATTTAAGACGTGATATAGAAAAAGGGAGAGATGGTTATAGTATAGGTGACTTGAAACAGTTATTGAATAAACGAAATTTTGATACTGGCTCATATCAAGTTAAAGATGTAAATAAAATTAGTGAACTTCCGTTACCATTAATAGCATTCTGGGATAATCAACATTATGTAGTTATTTACAAAGTAAAAAAGAATAAGGTCTATATAATGGATCCTTCTAAAGGATATATAAATTATGAGTTTAAGGAGTTTTCAAAACATTTTAGTAATATAGTACTGCTATCATTTCCTAACGAAAATTATCAATCTTTGAAGTCGCAGTTTCCTTCTCCATGGATAAGAGTATTCTCTAGTTTTTCAAAGGTGAAAGGTCGATTGATTTTGACGTTACTATTTTCAATAATAAGTTACTTAATAATACTTTCCGTACCAGTAATGACTTCAAAGTTTATTAATTCTGCATTAGGGAATACATTTTCTTTTCAAACCTCGTTTTTAATTTTATTTTCTCTACTTTGTTTGTACCTTATTTCTATCTTGGCTAGGAGTATGGGAATTCTATTTTCTAATATATTTTTTAGTAGAGATATTGAAAGTTTTACATTTAAGCATTTGCTTAAACTACCATATAGTTTTTTTGAACTCAGGGCAAAAGGAGATATTTTATACAGAATCTCTAGTCTTAGTGGTTTTAGGGAGCTATTTACTAACCAAGTTGTTGGGGGAGTAGTAGATATTGGGACTATTCTAAGTGTTGTAATATATATGTTTCTTAGTTCAAAAACATTAGCAATTATAGCTCTTATATTGAGTTTAATCAATTTTTTGTTTCTGTTTAGTACTAGAAAAATAATGTATGATACGGTTAATAGAGAATTACAAGAACAATCATTGATTTACTCAGTAGAAACAGAAGCATTAAATACTATTTCTTCAATAAAAATATCGGGATTAGAAGATGAAATATATGAAAACTGGTTTAAGCATTTAAAAAACGTATTGACAAAGTATAAGGAACGAAGTATTGTGTATATTTTATACAATTCAGCTACTAATGTATTTCAATTGTTCGCTCCTATAATTATATTGATTTTTGGACTTTATAATGTTTTAAATGGAAAAATTTTATTGGGTGAGGTTGTCGCATTTCAAACTATGGCATCAATTTTATTTAGTTCAGAAATCTCAATATTTAATGCTTATACGCAGTATATTTTGGCAGCAGGATACTTAAATAGAGTAAATGATATCTGGCTTGAAAATGAAGAGAATGTTGAAAATGGTCTTAAAAAGTGTTCTTTAGAAGGTAGAATAGATATTAAGGACCTATCTTTCTCTTATTCCAAAGACTCAGATCCTGTAATAGAAAATTTAAATTTGACTATTGAGTCAGGACAGAGAATTGCACTAGTCGGTCAATCGGGGTCAGGAAAAAGTACGTTAACAAAAATACTATCAGGATTATATAAGATTGATACAGGAAAAGTTTTATTTGACGGTATAAATATTAATCAAATAGATAAAAAAATATTAAGTCAAAATTTAGGAGTAGTTCCACAGGATTCATTTTTATTGAACAGAAGTATTCTTGATAATATAACTTTAAAGCACGAAGTTACTTCACAAAAGATAGAGGAAGTTTGTAAAGCAGTTCAAATCTATGATGAAATCATGGCTATGCCGATGAAATTTAATACTATCATCTCAGAGATGGGTTCAAATATTTCAGGTGGTCAAAGACAACGGATAGCACTGGCACGTGCATTAATAAATAATCCTAGTATTGTAATTTTAGATGAAGCAACTAGTGCATTAGACACTATTAATGAGGAAAGAATAACAAAGTATATAAAAAGTCAGGGCTGTACTCAAATAATTGTAGCTCATAGATTGTCAACGATTAAGGATGCGGATATTATTTTTGTAATGAAAGGTGGTAAGATTGTTGAGTCGGGAAATCATAAGTACTTAATGGCTCTTGGTGGAGAGTACTACAGCTTATATACAAAAAGGAAATGAGGTGTAAAGAAAATGAAGAAAGTAAATGAATATGTAATTTCAACAGCAGCCTCACTAGGTGTGATGATTGGAATAGTGTTTGCAATTTTTTTAAATTTTCCAGTTGAATATGGTATTTCTTTAGGCTTGTTGAATGGAATAGTATTGGGTTCGCTGATTTTTTACAAAAACAATAAGAATTAAGCATAATTTTTTGCTGTAAACTAAGGAGTAGAGATGGCTATAGTTGAAATTATAAATCTAACAAAAAGCTTTAAAGATATTGAAGTTATTCATAACACTTCATTTTATTTAAATAAGGGAAAAGTATATGGTTTTGTTGGACCAAATGGGGCTGGAAAAACTACAATTATCAAAATGATTCTAGGGATTTTAAAACCAGATTCTGGGAAAATAACTATTTTTAATCAAACCGTAGAACAGAATTCCGAAAATATATTATCTAGGATAGGATTAGTTTTGGGACCTTCATTTTATGGTCATCTTGATGCTTATAAAAATTTGCAGTTAATAGCAAATATGAAAGGGCTTAGTTTAGATACTGAAAGACTTAATGAATATCTATCAATGGTAGGATTAAAAGATGTTAAAAAGAAAAAAGTAAAAAATTTTTCAATGGGCATGAAACAACGTCTAAGTATAGCTGCATCATTGTTAGGTAGTCCAGAAATATTAATTTGGGATGAACCAATCAATGGACTTGATCCACAGGGTGTAATTGAAATTAGAAGTTTAATCCGTTTTCTACAGGAGAAAAAAGGTATTACATTTTTAATATCAAGTCATATTCTTAGTGAACTGGATAAAGTGATATCTGATATTATAATTATAAATTATGGGAAAGTTGAATTTTTTGGTTCTTGCCACTACCTTTTACAAAAGTATAATTGTCGAAATCTGGAAGAAGCCTACTTAGCTTGTTTAGCTGGAGGTGAATATGATTAAATTGGAGTTTCTAAAGCAGAAAAAAAGAATCTTATGGTTTGTTCTTATTTTTCCAATAATTCTGAATGCTTTGTTATATATAGATTTAACTTTTAGGTATCGAGGTTATTTATTGGAGCATCAAAATGAACTTGCTTTATCTAATTGGCAGTTAATTTTTAAAGAACAAACAATATTTTATTTTTCTGAACTATTTTATTTAGTTCTATCTTTAATAATTTACGAAGTGTTTGCAGTAGAATTTAAAAATGATGCATGGTTAACCGTAATTTCATTGCCATTTAGAAACAAGTACACAATAAATTCTAAATTACTCATTACAGTGGTTTACACATTTGCTTTTTGGTTGTCTGATTATATTAGTTTATACGTTATTGGGAAGGCTATTGATAACAGTTTAGAGATTGGTTTGATTTTCTTTTTAAAAACATTTACCATTCAATTAATTTCCTCGTTGATGATAATGTTATTATATTTTATAATTTTAGTTCTTATAAGGAAAATTTCTGGAATAATACCAATTGGTATTATAATGATGATTTTAACAATTAGCATATACTACAACGATTATAATTTTAAGATTTACTTACCATTTACTTATCTTTCTCATGCTTTTAGAGTGACTGAAAGTCAATTTTATATGATTTTACTATCTAATATAATAATCATCGTACTTTTTTATATATTAATTCGTAAATTGAACGAAAGAAGTTTTGAGATGAAACTTTAATAGGTAATAAAAATGAAGTTACTTAAAAATGAATTGATTAAGAGTAAAATATTTTTATTTATTATTGTTGACATCTGTATTCAGATTCTAGTCATTCTAGCTATAAAAACATATATTTTAGATATTTCGGCACCATACTCAGAGCTTGATTATAATAAGTATTGGTATGTTTTACACACTTCAATATATATGCTAATGATTTTTCCTATACAAATTTTGTATCAAAATCTAAGAGAGGCATTGATTGAAGATAATAATAATGGTTGGAATATCATGGTGATTAACACTAATAATCTCGTGAAAATCATCTATATAAAAGTAACGATAAATATCGTGAGATGTTTTATTTGTTATTTTGTTTATACAATTTTTTCTTTAATTCAATTAGGTGGTATGGGAACTGATATGTTATTAAGCAATATAATATTTCCCAATATAATGTCATTTCTTTTATTTTTACCTATAGCTATCTTTATGCAAATCTGCTGTATAAGATTTGATTCCATTTTAGCAAAGGCCTTACCTAATATTTTGCTGATACTTATTGTTTTAATCACGTTTCAGAGTGATTGGAATATATTTATACCTGCAACTTATTATTATACAGAAATTCAGTCAACTACAAACTTAGGTATTAAATTATTAGTTTGTATCTGGATTATGGGATTTGAATTTTCCCTTCTTCCAAAACTAATAAAATTGAAAGCACAAAATCTAGTTTAAATGTTGCTCGAAAATTAAATAATTGAATACGATTAACAATGAAACAATACAACGTGAGTCATAACTTCAAAGTAATTGATTTTATGATTCTGGTTTCTTACGCTTAATTAAGCAAGTTGTATTCACTTTATCAAATTGTTATTACTCTAAAAAGCGTCTAACAGCTATAGAGTGTCTGTTTGCTTCTCTTTACTTTTATTTTAAATAATTCATTAACCTTCCGTAAGTGCCCAATAACAAGGTGTGTTGAAGAAGTCTGAGATAAAATAGTTCTCAGTCACTAAAAAAGCTATAGATTCCCATTGGTGAACAGCTCCCTGACAAGTAGACAGTAAAATAATATAAAATCTTAAGCGACCTGATTCCTAAATTCCAGTGGAGTCAGGTTGTTTTTTAACCGTCTTTCTTAATATTGTCTTACATATAATAGATATGCTTGTGAGAAGTGTTTAATAAATTAATTTTAGTTCAAAATGTCCAATTTGGACACTTTGAATGATTTCTTAGTTTTATATATTATACTTTTCTCAGGAGAAAGCTAGATGTACAGACGTTTGAGAGATTTGAGGGAAGATCACGATTTGACTCAAAAACAAATAGCTAAAATACTTTCGTTTACAAACTCAGCTTATGCTAAAATTGAACGGGGTGAGCATACGTTAACAGCAGATGTATTGGTAACTCTCTCAAACTTTTACGATGTCAGTACAGACTACCTATTGGGATTGACAGATTTTCCTGATAAAATTCGCTTTAGAAAATAATCTCCTCAATTTCATAGAGTGTGAAAATGAGGGGATTTTTTATTTGTTCTTTGAAAACTGAATAGTCCAAAATGGTACTTTCCTCATTTGTGGAGCAAATTTGAATGGCTCGCCATGATAAGAGCGATTTTAGAACCATCAATAAAATAGAGCGATACTTTATATGCCATGATACAAATGATATACAATGATACTTCTGACCGTTCAGGCTGCCACCGTAAAAGAGCAGCAAGTGAAATTCTTATGATGACTTCATCAGTCATGCCATGGAGGTTAAAAAATCTAAGAAAGGAAGTAGTAAAATCATGGAAACAGTAAACTATAAAGATTTAGTTGCGATTGGTTTTCCAGAGCACACATCGAGGAATATTATTAGACAAGCAAAAAAGATTGCTGTAAAAAAGTTTGAAGAAGCTAGAAAAAATGATAAGAATGCGGTACAATTAGGATGTTCACCTTTCGATAATAAAAGGTTAGGCATTGCTCCTAAAAATATTGTAGAAAATTTAATTGGTATTTCTTTTTCAGATATAGAAGGTGAGAAAAATGGTTATATCAAAGACAAAGAAATATAAAGGTGTATACAAAGATTCAAAAGGAAAAATTTATTTTCAAATTGAATTAGGAGTTGATCCAATAACTGGGAAAAGAATTCAGAAGAAAGGAAGGAAAAATCAGCAGGGTTTACCGTTTAGTTCTTTTAAAGAAGCCTACGATGAAATAGTTCGTTTAAAACATGAATTTGCGAACTCTACTATTAATAATAGCTTTCTAACTTTTAGAGAGTTTATGGAAGAGACTTATTTAAAATATTATCAACAAAAAGTTCAGTTTGTAACTTATCAGACTGCTTTACCACATCATCAGTTATTTATTAAGCAATTTGGTAGTAAAAAATTATCAGATATTAGTACTATTGACTGTGAAAGATTTCGCTTAGCTATTATAGACAGGTATTCTAGTAACTATGCTAAAAATATGTGGTCTAGATTTAAAGCATGTCTGGGCTATGCAGAAAGATTGGGTTATATTGATAGAGTTCCTTTTAAAGGATTAGATAATCCTAGAGGAAAGCACCCTGATACAAAATTTTGGACATTTGATGAATTTACGAAGGTAATAAACTCTTTTGATATTAGTGAGTATGAGGGACTCCATAATTACATGATGATCTGGTTATATTTTATGACTGGCTTAAGAGTTAGTGAGGGTATTGCTCTTAAATGGGAAGATATTGATTTTGAACGTAAATGGATTCATGTTCATTCGACAATTGAGAAAGACAAAAACGGTGTATGGTATGCTAAACAACAAACAAAGACAGTAGCAGGGAATCGTAAAATTGATTTAGATGATTTTACGATTACAATACTTAAAAAATGGCGAGAAGTTCAAATCAAGAATGATGATAAAGATTATGTAATATCACGTTTTGGTGCCCCCTTGTGTAAGTCTACAATTTCTAGGATAATAAAAAGGCATGCTAGGGTTACTGGTGTACCAGAAATTACGGGGAAAGGTTTAAGACATAGTCACGCTTCCTATCTTATAAATGTATTGCATAAGGATACCTTATATGTTTCATATCGATTAGGACATGCTGATAAGTCAACCACGTTGAATACATATAGTCACTGGTATTATTCAGGTGATTCAACAATTTCAGAAGAGATTACAAACAGTTTAGATAATCTTGGATTATCAATTTACCTACCAAATTCCTGCCAAAGTTGAAAATGGAGGAATTAACCCACTAATACTGGGAGAAAATAAGATTAGCAAATTGTTACTCTTAAATAATAGAGCGACTACATTAGTAGCTTAAAAACATGATTAAACCGCTATTCTTAGGAGTAGCGGTTTTTCTTTTTGTCTAGCAGGGGGCAAAAAAGGGGCAAAACTATTTATAAATTTTATCTAGTACATCAACAACTTTCGACTTGATGTTCTTGGTTACGTGAGTATAGATTTCCATTGTGGTCTTTCCGTTATCTTTATGCCCAACTCTTTGCGTGATGGCTTTTAAGGGGATATTATTTTCAGCAAGCGTACTGATTAGTGTATGACGTAGGATATGCGGGTGAAGTGGCTTATTGATTGGCTTCTTTAGAGTAGCATTGGCGTTTTTCATGAGCTTGCCGATACTTGATTTATGAATGGGAATTCCATTAGCTGATACAAATATAAATCCCATATCTTTATAGTCCGGATTGGTACTCTTTCTTATTTTATGTAGCTCAATAAACTCTTCAATAATCTCTATTTCTTTTTTTGTCAAGTCAACTACCCTTATAGATGATAAAGTTTTGGGTGTAGTTTTAATCCCTTCAGAACCTTTGCGGGTTGGATCTAAAGTGCCATTGATAGTGATAGTACGATTTTCTCTATCGTAATTCTCGAATTTCAGCGCTCCAGCTTCCCCAACGCGACAACCGTTTAGCGCCATAAATTCAGCCATACGGGCTACGTGATAGCCCCGATTATAACTTTTCATAGCTTTTAAAAGCCTTTTTAATTCACTTTGCTCAAGGAACTTATCTTCAATCTTCTCCATATTTTCATATGCGACAACCTTTTTAGGAAGTCTCACACGCTGGATAGGATTGTTATCTACCAGTTCCATATCAAGCGCATACTTAAAGACCATGCTTAGTACTGACTTTTGCTTTTTGAGTTTGATATGATTTTCTTCCGAGTCAGTAAAGTACTGTTGAGTGTACTTCGCAGTGATATTTTTTATTTTCACATCAGGCGCAAAAGTATCTTTTACTTCATCTACAGCATAGGCCATGGTCTTTATGGTAGAAGGTTTGATTGACTTTTTATGAAGTTCCCACCAATCACTTAGTACGTCTGTAAAAAGCATATCTGTAGTAGTAAGACTTTGTAGTTTTTCTGCTATCTTCTCATCCAGTTGTTTTTGAGCTTCTTTTTTTGCCCTGCTTGATCCAGAGTCAAGAGTAACCGACACTCGTTTCCACTTCTCGGTATACGGGTCTTTGTATCGCTCAAAGAATTTGTATTTTCCGTTGGAAAGTTCTTCCATCCACATTGATTTTCACCTCATTTCTTGATAAAATGGGTATAGTAAAGAGGGCTTTTTAATGCCTATTACTATAATGGATATCCTCACACTCAAAGTTTGGCGATGGCGAGTGTGGGGATTTTTTTATTTTGAATTATTCCAATCCAATACCGACTTTAGCAGTCAATAAATAAGCACCATTTTCTTGTTTGCTAAATGTCAAAGTAATGCTTCGGAGTTTTGTCCCTGCTGAAGAATATGAAATTGTTCTGCTTTCATGATCATTAACAGTAGTAGTGTTTATGCTATTTGGTTCTCCATGAACGCTAACAATATCATCGTAGTTAGTTCCACCAGCTCCATAATTCGTGATGTCACCCATCTGAAGAGCGTCAAACTGTTCTTTTGTCCAGTTAAATTTAGCATCTTCTTCTTTTTGTGATGATTCGATAGAAGAACTTACTGAGCTGACAGTTTCTTCAACGTTTTTAGCAGCGTTATTCAAAGCACGGGCATACATCAATTGCGTAGCGATAACAATAACCATTGACACAACTGCTAAAACTGTACCAATGATAGCCAACATTTTTGGTCTTTTTCTGTTGATAGCTAGACCTATCAAGCCCAATATAAGTGCTAAAATAGCAATAACAAAAGATAGATTGTTAATAATAGGCATCCAAGACCCAAATAGAGCAATCGCTCCAAAAATAATAGCCAAAATACCTAAAACTTTGCGTTCTTCATTCATAATGAAACCTCTCTCAGCTTTTAATGTGGATCAGTTATTGCACATTTTTTTATTTCCATTTTACGCAACTATTTCCAAAATGGGAATAGTTGTTAAATAAAAAATTAAAAGCCCAACTCATAAGAGTAGGGCTAGAGATGTCCTCTTGGGACAGTATCATCTATTTTGTCGTCAAGCGACTTTATGATTTTATTCTAACCCTAATTTTAAAAAAAGTCAATTTTTTATTTAATATAAATCTAGTCCAAGAACTTCTTTTATCTTGTCTAGTAGTTTTTTATGATCGTTTGTATCTAGCTTGTAAGCTGGTCTATAAACTTTATCATATAACTCTTTTCCCGCTGCATCTAGCATTACTTGTCCATCACTATCAGTCTTTTTCTTTGTTTTATAGACGATTTTCCGTTTGTCTATTTCTTGGATTTTTCGGACATAAGCATAGGCTTTGGGCTTGGACGGAGTGTTTTGATATTTATTATTTTCAATCGTGATACCACCACGATATTTCTTTCCTGATTTTTTACCAGTTAAAGGTGCTACTAGGAGTGTCCCATCGGCTTTGTCAGGAATTGTTAAGATGATAGCGTAGTGTTTTCCGTAAAATTCATTCCCACCTTTTTGTGGGAAGTTGATTAGATAAACTTCGCCTTGTTGAAATTTCATATAATGCTCCAGATAATAAAATAAGGTGTACCTCTTAGAAGTACACCAGACCGTTTTGTCCTTGACGAACAAGGCTTTATAAGTAAATATCGTATCCTTGACGAACAAGGCTTTTGACATTATTAGTGTACTTCTTTTTTTAAATTTTGTCAAGTGGTTGTTTCCAAAATGGAAAACAGCTGGCTCTATTCCCCTCTATACACCCCGATAACTGCATAGATCTTGATGTGTGTGTCTTCTGCTGGTGGGAAGTCTAGGATGATGTCTTCGTACTTGTCATTGAGTGATACTAGGCGTAAGCGTCTGTTTTCGGTGTATATCTTTTTGAAGTAAGAACGGTCTCCGTATGCGATAACTGCCAGGTCTCCGTTGTAGGTGGTCAGTCCTTTGTCTACTAAATAGAGAATATCTCCATCCTGGTAGTCAGGTTGCATGGAATCTCCGCTGACCTTGGTAGCAATATCGTGACGTGGTGGTTGCTCGTCAACCTCTATAGTCTCTCTGTCTGTATCGTCGTAACCGAATCCATAGTTGAATCCACAAGCTGCTGCCGTCTCAGATACTACTTCAACTTGGTACAAGCTGATAACTTCCGATACTTCGTTTTTCTTCTCTTTTCTTCGTTTCTCTTGTTCGTCACGTAATTTTTCAGCGTATGTGATAACTTTTCTTTGTCCAGGGGGTTCTAGTTGGTCGTAGATGGATTGGATGGGGGATTTTGAGAGAAGAGATGGAGTAGCGTTGATTTGAATTTCTTGATCATCATCAAGCATATCAATTAAATCTTCTGTAGAAATTTGCATTCCTTTAGCAATTTTTTCTATTGTGTCATAAGATGGGACAATGGGCTTTTTCGATTTCGGATGTTCATTTTTTTCAAGCATAGAAATATATCCTTTTGTTAAATCAGATAATTCACAAAAAGCATCCATTGATAATTTATGCTCTGTTCTATATGATTTTAGCAACTCTCCTAACTTCATTTAAAAACCCCTTTCTATATATTGTTTAATCTATTATACATCTTTAAATAAAAAAAGTAAATTTTTTTGTTTAACACACTTGACATTTTATGTTTAACGTGTTAAACTATAATCAAGCTTAAGGAAAAGGAGGTAAGGTAAATGATGGAACACATCATAAAAAGCCTAGCAACCAAGGACACTGCAACCGTCATCTTGGTACTAGGCTTAGTCAGAGAAGCTCGTCTTTGGCATAAGCAGTACTTAGCTTACAAGCTCAAAGACAAAGAGCTTAAGAAAAAGTAGAGAAAGGGGCGGAAGCCCCAACCTCTACATGATAGTGTACCATCATTTGCCGTGAAAAGCAATGGATGAAAATGTTGGATTGATAATCCTAGCAGGATTTGTGATTGTATCTTTCACTATTCGTAAGATAGTGGAATACCGATGTGATAAAAAAGATAAGGAGTAGGGGAATGAACGAACTAGAAAGAACAGCCCTCAATGAGATATTGAGGACCGTGACATATATTGCTGAGAAAGTGGATGAGATTGACTCTAAGATTTCTTTGAACGATTCACAAGTTCCTGAGCATCAAGAAATATGAGTCTTTTTTCAAGGTAGTAGATAACACCATGAATATACTTTTTCAAGTCGGCGAGATTCTTGTCTGGATTTTTACGATAGTAATGTCCTTCGTCGTTTCCGATGTAGGTAGAAGCTAAGGCAAAAGTTTTAAGATCTTCATCTTCGATATAGTCTTCGATAACTTGCTTTAAAAGCATATTTGTTATTTTCTCTTTTTCATCAGGTTTTGTAAGAATTGAAAAATCTTTGACGAAAAACTCTAAAGCTTTACGGTAACCGATACCTGCAATAAGGTCAAGATGTTCTTGTTCCGCTTTTAGAGATTGAACGTAGATTTCCTTGCCGACTGGCGAAATCAATTCAAGATCCTTGGAGATAGGTATGTCGCTAGGCAGCTGAGGCTTCGTCTTTATGTGCGTTATAAGACCGTTAATAGGACTAACAAATTCTTCAACCCAATAATGATAACATCCTAAACAACGGAGCGTTACATAAATGCTATTTACATTTAGCTGGTTTTCATTATATCCTTGGGAAACTACTTGAGGATTGGTAGGTTTAGAACAATTTGGACAGAAGTCATCTATAAATACCTCTTCCTCGTTATAAAGGTCTGTGTCAACTTTGATACGCATATAAGATTTCTCCAATCATTTTATTTTGATTATACCACATTTGAAAGGTAGTTAGAATTGTAAGATAAAATCATCTAACTTGCTGATTACTTCATCAGCGAGAACACAACGTACAGAGAAGCTAAGATAGCGTGTGAGAAGCTATTTAGACAAGTCAGCCATGAGATTGAACTCAGGGCACTGGAAAGTAAAACAAGGGGGAACGATAATGGAACAGCCGCATGTTAATGTTGATATTTCTGGTATGGAAAAATTAGCAGAAGTAACTCAAACAGCAGCAGAAGGAATACAAGAATTGATTGCACTAAGAAAAGAATGCGAATTTTTGAGGAAAATGTTGATTGATGAACGGAAGTTCTTTATTGAGACAATGAAGTACCATTTTATTCAAGAGTATCGTTCAACAATTGCTAGCAATCGAGAGCATAAAAAAGAGTTGCAGGAAGCAATTCAGTCAAATTAGCCGTTATGTTCGGTCGGCATGCAAAAGTAGCAACCGTCAAACTGCTTGTAGGGTTCGGTTCGCCTAGCATATTCCATAGCTTGAAAATTGTAGTCGAATTTTCCTAGATACGTGGAATGAATTGTATCAGGTAGATACTTACAAGAAAGTTTATGTACTTCGTGATTATTGTTAGTATCAACGCGATCGTTATACCAATAATGAGTCATAACATTACCTCCTTTCTATTGGAATTTTGACTAAAACGGTGAGAGGTCTTAGTCAAGAATGATTATAACATAGATAGCAGAAAAGCACAACATGTTGTTAATCATATATATGTGTTAAACAACATATAGTGTTTTGGAGGTGTGACATGTGGGAACAATTAAGTAGAATAATGCAGGAAAGAAATTTGAATGGACATCAATTATCTAAGATGGCTGACGTTAATCGAAGCTTCTTTTCTGACCTGAAAAGCGGAAAGGTAAAATACCTTTCATGGCCTAATATATGCAAAATTGCTGATGCGTTGGAGATCAGCATAGATGAATTAAGATAAGGGGGTGAGTGCGTGCAAGGAGAACGTTTAAGAAAATGGCGTGAAAAAGAGAAAATGTCTCAAGAGGAACTTGCAGAGAAGTCAAATGTTTCTCGAACAACAATACACTTGATTGAATCAGGTCAATCGTCAACAGTTAAAATTCGAACACTTCAAAAATTAGCAGTAGTTTTTAATAAGCAAGTGAAAGATTTTTTTTAAAGAAAATGTTTAACGAATTAAACAAAAGAAAGGAGAGAGTATGACATACTTTAAAGATTTGGATTGCCAGTTCATCTTTCAGAAATCCAACTAATGACTACACAGCTGTTAGTAATAGTTTCATCAATGATCCTGCGATGGATTTTACAGCTGTTGGCATCATGATGGTGGTGCTGGCTAATCACCCAAACTGGCAAGTCTATCCAGAGGAGATAGCCAAGCGAAAAGGTGTTAACCGGAAGACAATTGATAAGTATTTCAAAATCTTTGAAGAGGCTGGATATTTGCGAAAAATCAGAAAAAAACCTCCTGGAAATGGAGGGAGTCATATATTCAGATTCTTTTCAGATGTAAAAATATCTGATTTCCAATTCGATATTATGAAACAGAGATTGAATTTATCTATTGCAAAGTTATCTACACATTCTAATTCTGACTTTCCAAAAAGTGAAATGTCAGAAAGTGAAATGTCAGAAAGTGAAATGTCAGAAAGTGAAATGTCGGATTTTGGGCACTAATAAATATTAACTAACAACAAGTATTAACTAACAATAAATATTAAAAGACAACAAGTTCTACTTCTCTTAATAAATAAAAGAGAGGGTAGAAAAAATAAATACAAAGGAGAAGGAAATGAGACCAAGACGATATCCGTATAGTTTCAAACCAAATCTGATGAACATTTTAGATAGTCGCTTTTATACACGGCTAATTGTTGAAACAGAGGATGGAGTGAAAAAAATAGCAGAAGTCACACTAGATGATGTAACCACTGCTACAGGATATGTTGTAAGGCTAAGACCAAATTATGACTAGCCTTTAGGTGGGAATGGATCTTTACCGTGGCTGTCACGGCTTTGAATTTTCCCATCTTTGCCATGAATGATAAGTTCGGAACCTTGATTTCGTGAAATCTGTCTAGCAATATTTGTAGCTTCACTCTTTGTAGTAGTGTGAACAGTTGCTCTTGAATTGCCAGCACCTTTCACGTTCCAACCACCATTTTTGGCAGGGACAACATGCTGATTTTTGCCCATGCTTAAATCTCCTTTCTATTGGAATTTTGACTAAAACGGTGAGAGGTCTTAGTCACACTTTCATTGTATGATAAAAAACAATGATTGTCAACATATGGTGTTTTTTTGAAAGATAAGGTCACAAAAGGCACAATATGTTGTAAAAAGACATACAAAGAAATAAAAACTATAAAAATAAAGTCAGATAAGGAGAAAACGGCTATGCTCTGGGAAAAAATATCTGAAAAACTTTCAGAGAAAAATTGGACAGTTTATAAACTTTGTTTAAAAGCTGGTGTTGGTACAGCTGGGATCTATCGTTTAAGGGATGGAGTGGTAAAAGATTTATATTTTGACACAGTTAAGAAAATCGCTGACGCGTTAGAAATCAGCACAGATGAACTAAGATAAAACAAAAAAAGCACCTGACGGCAATCAGGCGCATACTTAAATATTCAACATGATTATAACACGAAAGAGAGGAAATTGCATGCCGAAAACAGAAATTACTTATAAGCCAGTTGATGTGGACGAAAAAGCTACGCATGGCGATTACAAACATCTTTGTCAGAGGTGGGAAGGGTTGACTCCAGGGACTGCAAAAGTCTGGGCGGGTGAAATGCGAGAACATCCAGACTTCAAGCAGTTCATCGATAACCCAACTCATAAGATTGTATTTATTGATTACGAAGGATTTCGCATGTTCGTCAAATGGAAAAGTCGTAATCGCTATCGTACAAAGAAAGAAACGTTATCAGAAATGCTTGAGAATATCAAGAAAGAAAAACAATTCGGAGTATAGGAGAGAAAAAATGTTTGAACCACCATTAGTTAGCCAGCTTTTAGGAACTGGCGCAGTGATTTTGGGATTTATCGGAGCTGGGATTCTAGCTCGTCAGATGGATAAGCAGGAAGAGGAGAAAATCCGCCAGAAGGAAGAAGAGAGACGAGAAGAGCAAGAATTTGCGTCTATGATTATCCAAGGCTACAACCAAGCATACGAACGTGGCAGAGAGGCACAGCGCCAAGAAATCCGCAAGAATATCCGTCGGGAGTTCAAAGGCTTCACATACGACAACGAACCGCCTGTAGGATTGCGTCCTGAGCCGTTAGCTTTGCCAGAACCACGAAGAGCACGTTATGCAAAGTATTTGGGATAGAGCAAAGGAGACGCTGATGACTAGAATTGAACTTGAAAACCGTGTGTGGCTTTTGGCCAATCATGAAGAAAAAAACGAATTACTGGATCTTGGGCTAACGTCAAAGGCTAGATATGTGAAACGAGTTCTGGAACTTGGAAAGGTGTATGCGCATGTTTGATTATGACAGAGATATGATGCAACCGCCTGAGGAGCAAGAGAAACTTGACCCAAGCGAGTATGTGGATATCGGATGCGGTAGACGTCGATACGTGGGTGATGAAATATGATTGAAGAACTACTTGCAGAAATCGACAACTGGCGAGCTGAGTATATGCATCTTGGAATTGAGCTCGGAGAAATCATCAACAACCAACAAAATATTATTTTGAAATTACAAAACGAAAATAGACGTATAAAACGTGAGAATTGGAACCTTAAGAAGACGAAAGGAAGAAGAAAATGAAGAAACGATTATATTACAAAAAATGGAAACAAGAGCTTAGAGAGGAAAGGAAAGCAGAAACTGACGGCGAGTATCTAACCGAGAAAATGGTTAGAAAAATGAGTATTAACGACATGTTACATTATTTTCGAAAATTAGCATTAGAAGATGCTGGTTACTGTGGGACAATGTTTAATTACTAAAAGAAAAAGGAGAAGGAAATGACAAACGAACTAACACATAAACAATTTTTTAACTCACCAGCTGTAAAACAGAAATTTTCTGAAGTGGTAAACGGTAACGGTCAGCAATTTGTGGCCAGTTTGCTTAGTATCGTAATGAACAATAACCTACTAGCTAAAGCTACCAATGAAAGCATCATGACCGCTGCTATGAAGGCTGCAGTCCTTAACTTGCCAATCGAGCCTAGCCTTGGATATGCGTATATCGTACCTTACAAGACCCAAGCGCAGTTCCAAGTGGGATATAAGGGTTTGATTCAGCTTGCACAACGAAGCGGACAAGTGACACGTTTAAATGCTGGAGAGGTCTATGAAAGTCAGTATAAAGGGTTTAACCCTTTGACTGAGGATCTTGAAGTAGACATGACTGCTATTCCAAAAGAAAACGAAAAAGTGGTAGGTTACTTTGCTTTCATGCGATTGGCCAATGGTTTTGAAAAGACAGTCTTTTGGACTAAGGAACGTGTCCAAGCGCACGGCAAGAAGTACAGTCAGTCATTCTCTAGTAAATATAGCCCATGGCAGTCTGATTTTGACGCTATGGCTCGTAAAACGGTATTAAAGCACATGCTTTCAACTTATGCACCACTTTCTACTGAATTGCAGGATGCTATTGTGGCAGATAACGAAGATAGCACAGTTTCAAACAAGAATGAAATCAAAGACGTTACTCAAGAACCAGTTGCTGAAACTTTGGACGGTATTCTTGGAGCGCCTGTAGAAGAAATTCCCAACCATGACCAAGAAACAGGCGGAGTAATTGACCAAGAGTTAGAAAATGGTCAAATGGACATGCTAGAAGGGGAGGATTTCTAAAATGACTGAAGAATTAAAAGATGTGACGGATAGCTTAGAACTTGTTCCGGTAACAGATCTAGAGATTGGTTTTACTCTAAAAGCCGCTGAAATCGAAATCCAAGGTAAAGAAGTTTTGGAGCAAGCTTTAGAGTCTTACAAAAAGAAATACACTGGCTATATCGTTACAGAAGAAACTTTATCAGATGACATTAAAGTCAAAGACGAGTTGGGACGAGTACAGCGTCAGATTGAACAAGAACTTAAAAACCAGCTTTCAGAATACTCTAAACCTCTTGATGAAGCAAAGGCTTGGGTTGAAAGCATATTAGACCCTATCAAAACTTTGCAGACAGACATTAAAAATCAAATCAGGGAGTTTGAGGAGAGAGAAACAGAAGCCCGAAAGGAAACGGTCAGAGAAGCTTTTGAATCTGCAATCGCAGAAAGTGGCACAGAACTTGACATCAAATTATTTGCTATTTACTTTGACGATTTCAGCAAGAAGAAGTGTTTTATGGCCGACAATGTGCGAATCAATCAAGCTACTTCTAAGATGATTGTCGGATTGGTTGCAGAAGAAGCCGCTAAGAAGCAACAACGTGAAGCTGGACTTATCCAGATTACAGAAGCAGCAGCTAAAGCTGGTCTCGGACCTACTGTCTACATTCGCAGTTATGACAAGGGAGCGAAACTTGCTGATGTTTTGCAAGCAATTCTTGATGATAAGGCATTAGCTGAACGAGCTAAAGCAGAAGATGAGTTGAAAAAGCGTATAGATGAAATGACTGCTATCGCGGTGGCTAAAGGTTTGAACCCTGAAAAGTACGTTGATTTGCTAAGAGAGGGTCGCTCTGCTTTGGATACTATTGATATCTTACATGCAGACGCAGATGAGCTTAGACGGACTAAAGCAGAAGCGGAACAAGATACTCAGGGTCAATTCTATGCCCAAAATCAGCCTGAATTTGGGTCAGAAAGCAGTTCAGGGGGCAATCATACCCTAGAGCAAGAAACAGGCCGAAAATCGCAAAATATGGCTTCTGAGGAGGGGGTTAAAAAATATGGTTACAAATTTACTGTAGATTTAATTTTCCCGGCAGAAAATGCAAAGGAAACAAAGGAGCAATTCAAAGAATGGCTCAATGCTCACGGTGTTCAATTTGAGCCACGAACAAAATCAGTAAAGGTGGAGATGAAATGACAATGGATTTACTTGGAAAAGATTACTACTCAGCAGCTTCCGCACGTCGCTACTGGTCTATCTCGCAATATAAGCGATTTAGAGAGTGTGAAGCGCGAGCGCTAGCAGAGCTGGAAGGAGAATGGGAAGACCAACGAGATAACACAGCTCTTTTGGTTGGTAACATGGTTCACAGCTATTTTGAAAGTCCAGAAGCACATAAGAAGTTTATGGATGAAAATGCAGATGCCATGATTTCGAAAGCTGGGAAAACCAAAGGTCAGTTAAAAGCTGACTTTCTGGTTGGCCAGCGCATGATTGAGCGATTGGAAGCTGACAAGCAATTCATGGACTACTATATCGGCCAAAAAGAAGTTGCTGTCACAGGCGAAATCGAAGGAGTGGAATTTAAAGGCAAGATTGACTGTCTCAATGTCGAAAAGGGCTACTTCGTGGATATCAAGACCACAAAATCAGATATTGATAGCGAGGTCTGGGTTCAGGATGAAGCAAGTGGGCGAAATATTCAAGTCCGCTGGTTTGAAGCTTGGGGATATATTCTTCAAATGGCAGCTTACAAGAAGATGTTGGAAGAAGAATATGGCAAAGAGTTCCTCCCTATCATCTACGCAGTGACAAAAGAGCCGTACCCTGATACCAGAGCGATTGCTTTTGAGTCGCAGGAAATACTCGATTATGAGTTGACCAAGCTGTCCATGCTTATCCAGCGCCTTGACAAGGTCAAGCGAGGCGAAGAGAAGGCGAAGCCGTGCCGCCATTGCGAATATTGCAAATCGAAAGCGTTGACCCAGCGTGTGGAGGTGATTTGATGACTGATCCCAAAATTATGAGAGTCGATAGAGAAACATACAAGCTAGGCAAGCGAGCACCACACTTTTGGTCTAGTAATAAAGAGTTGAAATTCTATGAGATTAGGTGCAATTTGGGCATTAATAGACAGACACAGGCTTTCTATCATGTTTTGGCATATAGTCGCACCCAAGCCGAAGAAATGGCTGTGAAAGAATATGCAAGAACCCATCATATTACCGAAAAATGGGTAGTAATCTTTTAGAAAAAGCGAGGAAAGAATGAAAATTTATATTGAACAAGATGACATAAAATTGAGCTTTGAGAGAGCGCAGGAACTTGATTATAAAACCTTATTCAAGGCCTATCAGATGGTCACAGGGTCTGATGAAATCCTTGAGGATTTGAGTCGGAAAGAGCCTGAGAATGCAGGGACCGTTTTAAAAAATGATGCTGAAAAAATAGCTGAAATCGATCCTGTCAATATCAAAGAAGCCACAGATAGATTGTCAGCAAAATTTAGCGGAAGTCCAGCGGTTTCTCAGAAACCAAGCGAGAAAGTAGATGTTGATTTGCAATGCCCGTTTTGCAGATGTGCGAAGCGGTGGAAAGTCCCATCTTACTTTAAATTCATGAATTGCCCTGACTGCCAAGGCTCAATTTTCTTGTCTTGGGCGACAGGAGTTAAAGGGGAATTGGATGAAAATGGATTTTATTTCAGAGGGGACAGCCCGATGAAATTTAAAGAGCAGACAGATGAATTCGAGGATATGTTTGCTATTGAAGAATCAAAATAACCAAAACCAACTGTTTCCAAAATGGAAACAACTCAAAAATCAACAAGCCGTGCATTCTTGTAAAACTGCGAACTAGAAAACGTCAGTAAAGGTCATGTGACCTTGGACGAGCGACTGCCCGTATTTAGCCAATTCTCACAAAGGCAGTCGCATTTTTTTAGATAAACAGATGAAATTTCTTGATCTATTTGCTGGCGTCGGTGGGTTCCGTCTTGGAATGGAGTCTGCCGGCCATAAATGTATCGGCTTTTGTGAGATTGACAAATTCGCTAGAGCTAGTTATAAAGCTATACACAATACGAAGGGAGAAATAGAATTACATGACATCACAGCAGTATCAGATGAATCTATTCGAGGAATCGGACGTGTGGACATTATCTGTGGAGGATTTCCGTGTCAGGCTTTCTCAATTGCAGGAAACAGACGAGGTTTTGAAGATACACGAGGAACTTTGTTCTTTGAAATTGCTAGGTTCGCATCTATTCTCAGACCTCGATATCTATTCCTTGAGAATGTCAGAGGGCTCCTCAATCACGAAAACGGAATTACATTCGCGACCATTATCTCAACCTTGGATGAGCTGGGGTACGATGTGGAATGGCAAGTGCTTAACAGCAAGGATTTTGGAGTCCCCCAAAATCGGGAGCGTGTGTTCATTATCGGACATCTTAGAGGAGAACGTACCAGAAGAATTTTTCCTCTCGGCGGAGAAAGTCAGTCAACTAGTAGCCAATCAGTCATGAAAATCGGTAATGTCAACCCATCTGGTATCGGCATGAATGGAGAAGTCTATCAAGCTGACGGCCTAGCTCCTACTCTCACAACGAATAAGGGAGAGGGGCAAAAGATAGCAATAAAAAGTAATACTATAAAACAATTTGGGGTATTGCAACCCAATTTTAATCAATGTGGAGTGGTTTACGAAACAGATGGCATCGCACCAACAATCAGAGCATATCAAGGTGGAGGTCTTGAGCCTAAAATCATCCAACGTGGTCATGGTTATAATCAAGGCGGAGAGCATGACATCGCTCCTACTATAACTAGCAATAGCTATCACGAAAACAATCATTTATCAGATGGATTTAGGATTAGAAAGCTAACGCCTCGTGAATGCTGGAGGTTACAAGGTTTTCCAGACTGGGCATTTGATAAAGCGCAAGAGGTCAACTCTAACAGTCAATTATACAAGCAAGCAGGAAACAGTGTGACAGTCAATGTCATTGCTGAAATAGCAAAGGAGCTACAATGAAAAATCTGACATTATCACTAGACATTTCAACTACTGCGACAGGTTGGGCCGTATTTCACGGCTCTGACCTTGTCCAGAGTGGTGTCTTAAAGCATAAAAGCAAGTCGTTTTTTGAACGTGGGCGGTTCATGGCTAGTGAATTAAGAGCGATTCAATCAAGAACTTTACAGAAATACAATGAGCCGTTTGAGTCAATTGTGGTCGAGAAGAACTCAGTCATGGGGCCAAATCAGCAGTCCATGATCAGTATTGGAATTGTTACAGGTATCATTCTTGGCCGACTGATTGCTGACAATGTGTACTTCGTGAACGTGTCGACATGGCGAAAGTACTGGAAGTTTAGTTACAAGGACCGAAGTAAAAAATCAATGAAGCTGCAGGCAGTTGCTAAGGTGTCTGATGAATTCGACCTGAATGTCAAAGATGACGAAGCAGATGCAATCCTGATTGGTTCATATTTTGTAAACCACGGCCAAGAATTTGGAAATCTGGAAAGTCACAAGGTGAGTTGAGGAGTTAGAAGATGAAGCTTAAAGACTTAAACAAAGTTAGAAACATCAACCAATTGATTAATGATTACGAATCCTTTCTAAGAACTAAACGTATTTGTTGGGATAAACTTAGTATCACGAAGAAAGAAGTTAATTATATTCTTGGTACGGCTCATGGAATGTACTCAGAAAAAATTGAAGTAGATGCGACATTGTCAGGTATGATTACAGAAGTTATCCAGAAACGAATCGAAACGCTGAAACAAGAACTTGTTGAATTAGGAGTAGAAATAAAGGAGTTGGAAGATGAATAAGCAGGAATTGATTGAGAGAATTAAAAAATTAGATGAACCATACTTAAAAGCGGAATTTGTTTTAGAATTAGTCAAACAACTAGACGAACCGCAACCGGTTAAAGTAAAGCAGTTTGTGGCTGATTGGTATGAAGAGAATAAGGATGAATTTGAGCTAAATCTTTGGATGTTCTTGACAGAGTTCGACGAGGAAAACATAGACATGTCAGAAATGTTTGGAATATGGTTAGGCGATGAAGATAACAATCCTATTCAAACCCTTGTCAACATGCACCAATTCGGCTACGAGGTCGATGAAGAGAAGAGGTATCTGGTTAAGATTAAAGCATCTAATCAGTACATTATGAGTAATCCTGATGAGAATGCTATTTTTTTCTACAGTTGCAGAGCATATTCTAAACTTACCCGCAAAGAACTTGAAGAAGCTGGGTTCGGCTGGGTGTTCGATTGTGAGGGGATTGAAGTTGAGGAGGTGGAGTGATGATTATTAAGAATTACAAATATGATTATTCAGGTGGCAGAATACGCTACACAATTGATGTAGATGGCTATGAAACAGCTATGGAACATACAAAGACAGAATACGGAAGTGTCCAAAGAAATGATATTGATGATTTCTTGGTTTCAGTCGAGAATTACGACTTTCAAGAAGCTGAAGCGGTTGAAGAATTTGTTGATTTTCAAAGTTGTCTGCTTATGTATGGGATTGATTTTGAATTGAGAAATGAGGTTGAGTGATGAATAATGAAGTCTTTGAAGAATTGAAAAAGCTTATGAGTTATTTTCCCGACTCATTTATAAACAGACAATTAGAACTTATTCTCATCCCAAAAACAAATACATACTTTTCTTTAAGAGATTGTTTGACAAAGAATGATGTCATTTCAAAGGTACTAATGTGGTGTACTAGGGATATATCCAAAGCTAGACCTTATCAACAACAAAAGCGAAATATCGACTTTTATGTAGATAATCGCACACGTTTAGAAAAATATTTAGGTTCAAATATTAATGTAGATGTGGTTTATAATCACTTAGGAAATGGAATTAACAAAGAACTCACACACAGATTTATCGAGAGTGGTTTTGATATGGATTTACTTTATAAGGAGGTCACAGATTGAGAAGATTTATCGCAATATGGATATTATTGTCTGCTGGATTGAATATCTGGCAGAGTATCCATATTAAAAAACTAGAAGAAAAGCGCCCAATTATCGTCTATAAAGCTGATAATCAAGGCGCAGAAATCAAAGGAAGAGTCATCGAGAAAGGTCGACACGGCAAGCTATACACGCTAACCGTTCGTGATTACGGGGTGTTCGTGGTTACGAAGGAGCAGTGGGATAAAGTGAAAGTTGGAGATGAAGTAATGTTGTGAAGATTGCTGTTGAATTACCAAAACGACCGACGATTTTGAAAGGTTTGAAGCCAGATGAACGTGTCAAACTGGACACGATGCATTATAAACGTGCAGACGCTTATGTGGTAGATGATGATCTATTCATCTACTGGCAAGCGACTTTCAAATCTTTTAAAAGTATCTGGTTTTGTTTAGAGAATTTTAAGGCATATACGGCTTTGCAAGTCATACATGACTTGAATAGTTTTAACAATCCGACTTTCGTAGATATGATTTTCAAAATCTGGAAGGAACATGGCTTGCAGACTGGATATGTTGAAAATATTTTAAAGGAGTTGTAATGGATATTGTAGATTTATATCTGGAGCATGGAGATTTTAGAACAGCTGTACGCTTGAGCGGTCTGCCAATGCACATTGCACATATAAAGTTACGAAAAGCTGGTGTTTTGAAGATTGCTGATAAGATCCAATTCGGCAGTAAAGGAGCTAAGTTGGGTGGGCGAGCAGAACAGTTGTTTCAGACTTTAGTACCTGATGCAGTTGATGCCAATGCGCTTTTCAAGAAAAATAACCCTGTCTATGATTTTGTTTTCAAAAATATGACGATTGATGTGAAATATAGTTCGTTATATTCTGGCGAAAAGTCAAATCATTGGGGGATTAGGTGCAAAGGTGAGCAAGATTTCATAGTTGCATTTTTGGAAAGAGAGCAAGGTGCAGGCATTGACAGTCCTTATTGTCTTTTGATTCCGATGGATTTTGTAGATATGAAGCAGATGCACATTTCACCTAGCGGCAGTTGGTTCAAAGAGTTTCAAGTAGAACCAGAAGAGTTGCGAGGAATTTTAAACGACTATGCAGAACTGAGGGAAATAGGACAGTTTTAAATAAATAGAAAAGAGGTATTACTATGACAACAAACATGGAATTATTAGCGCATCATGTTGAGCATTGGGCGAAAGATAGAGGATTAGACAATCCTGACAATAGCACGGCTCAAGCGTTGAAGTTATTTGAAGAAGCAGGCGAACTGGCGCAGGCACATCTCAAGAAGCGAGATGATGAGGGCAAGGATGCCGTAGGTGATATTTTGGTAGTGCTGACCATCTACTGTCAGCAGAAAGGTTGGTCATCGCTGAGTGCTTCCAGATGGCATGGAATGAGATTAAAGACCGTAAAGGCAAGATGGTAGACAGCTCGTTTGTCAAAGAGGAGGATTTGCATGATACCAAGATATAGAGCGTGGATTTCAGAGGCAGATACCATGACGAATGACCTTAAAGGTATTGATTTTGAAAATGAGACCGTTGTTTTAAAAAAATTTTATTGGGAAGACGGCTTTCCAGTAGAAGAGGAAGTGTTTGAAGTTGAGATAGGGAATGCTATTCTCATGCAATCAACAGGACTCAAGGATAAAAACGGCAAGGAAATCTTTGAGGGGGATATCGTCAAAATGTCTAAGGATGTCTATTCCGAACCGACTTATTACGAAGTTGTAAGGCATCAAGGCGGAGCGTATCGTCTTGAATCTAAACAACACGGATGTGAGTTGTGGTTAC
Organism: uncultured Streptococcus sp.; assembly: GCA_963527735.1. GTDB lineage: Bacteria > Bacillota > Bacilli > Lactobacillales > Streptococcaceae > Streptococcus. Next base: position 34,399 of record CAURTM010000001.1, on the reverse strand, counting down.
GACATACTGATTGCGAAATTGTGGGGAATGTATACGAAAACAAGGAGTTGCTAGATGCCTGATGTAGAATGGATTATGGAAAATTGCCACATGATGCGTGATAACGGTTGTTGGGCAGGAGAGAAGCAGATTTCTTACGCTAGTCCAGATGGGCAGTACACATATTACGTGAATAAGCGCAAAGATGGAACGTATTATTTGCATGGAGTAAGTAGACATTATGGGAGGACGTAGATGGACGGAAGACGAGGTTGATTATTTGGAGTGGTACGTCTTGTCCAGAGAAGAGCATGATTTAACACAGGCTTGCAAGTTTTTGGATAGAAGTTACAAAGCAGTTCGGTCAAAATTAGCCAAACTCCAGAAACACAATCCTAACTTGCAATTTAAGCCCAAATGGTCAGACGCAGATGATAGCTATATCCTGAAATACTACCAACGCTTTTCGTACAAGACCTTGGCTCGTATCTTAGGACGTAGTGAGAAAGCCATTCGAGGCCGCGTCCGAAAATTAGGAAAACGAAAAATTTTAGACTTGACTATATTCCACAAAGATGTAGTTTCACTAGCCAATCAAGGTATGGCTGTGAAAGATATCGCACAAAAATTAGGACTACATTACAATCAGGTATATTACTACTTGAACAAACATCAGATTCCTTACAAAAAGCAAGAGTTTAGAAATCAAAGTAACAATCTCGCTTGGAGGAATTTGAATGATATGATTTTTATGAGGAGGAGTTAACATGACAGACAACATAAACAAACCAAGCCACTACCAAGACGCAAACGGTCTGGAAGACCTGAAGAAAGCCAGAGAGAAGCATGGCTGGGTTACTGTTAACGGTGCAGGTAGTGTGATTACGAATAAAGAATAAAATAAAAAAAGCCAGCACAGCTGACTCCTTTGTGATATACCCAATAAAAATATTATATCATAAAGGAGCTATGTTGTGAGGTTATTAAAAAGAGTTGACGTGCAATTTACCAAAAAAAATGTATATGACGTTCTAGAGAGTTATCGCTCGTATGTCCGAATGGCAGGCGCTGAGTATTTGCCTAAGATCACAACGACCTACTCATTTGAACCAAAGACATTCACTGGTAAGAACACAGCTACTGAGAATATGGTAATAGAACGTGTGGATGCAGAGGCAGAGGTTTTGGAAATTGAGAGAGCAGTAAACTGCATCATGGATCCATACGTTCGGCAGGTTATCGCAAAGAAGTACATGGATATGAAAATCCAATTATCGGACAAGGCTATCTATATGGACTTAGGCTATTCTGAAAGTGAGTTCTACCGCATGCTTAGTAGAGGTGCTTTGGAATTTGCGGAAGCCTATCGAAAAGGTAAGCTGATTGTCTTTCGTAAATTTTTGGGAGATATTTGCAAGTAAATTGCTAGGAAATGGCTTATTTTACATGGTAGAATAGTATTATCAATAATTAGAGATAGAGGTCTCAGAATTTGGTAGATGGTTACCTGAAATCAGGGTGTCGTAAAGGGCATTGAGGGTTCGAGTCCCTTCCTCTATTTCGTTCATTGACATCTCCTTTATTTTTATTATATTTTTTCGAGGCTTCGGTCTCGTTTTGGCGGTGACAGGTAAGTGGTTTCTCTCCTATGTTTCCTTCGGTTCGATTCCGGGCATCGCCGTTAATGACTACAAAAAAATAAATCAGAAAATTTATTTCTAATTAACACGCAAGGTAGTAGTCGCCTTGCAGTTGGAACGTAGCTCAGTTGGTGGAGCGATATGGCTATAAAGGGTCTGAAACGTAGGCAGGTTCGAATCCTGTCGTTCCAATTGCGATTTTAATTCGCAGTGAGAGGTCTTGAAAAGGTCGCACATTGTGTGGCTTTTTTGATTTACAAAACGGACAAATAGGAGGTAATAGGTTGGGCAGAGCACGAGACCCAAACCGAGATAAAGCTTTTGAAATTTATAAGCAGAATAACGGAAACATCACTAACCGCAAGATTGGTGACATGTTGGGCGTGCCTGAAAAAACTATCTCAGTTTGGAAGTTAAGAGATAAATGGAGTGAATGTAGTACTTCAAAAGATGAATGTAGTACTACAAAAAGGAAGCGAGGAGCACCGAAAGGTAATAAGAATAGCAAAGGTGGAAGTATAGGTAATCAAAACGCCCTTAAACACGGTCTGTTTGCTAAGAATCTACCTCAAGAGGTGTATGAGATAGCGCAAGAGCTTTCAGGAAAACAGCCTATCGACATTCTTTGGGAAAATATCACGTTGACCTATGCTAATCTTTTACATGCCCAGCGCATTCTGTATGTTCAGGACGTTGATGATACAACCACTATGCTTATTGCAAGCACAGCAAAAGGCGGAGAAAGCTATGAAGTTCACACCGCTTGGGATAAGCAGGGTAAGGCCTTAGCTGCAATTGCAAGAATACAGTCAGAACTTAGAAATATGATTAAAACATATGATGAATTGACTCGCTCAAGCCTTGCTACAGAGGAGCAGAGATTGAGAATTGAGATTCTGAAATCTAAACTACCTGACAATGAGCCTGAGAACGTTCATGATGATGGTTTTATCAAAGCATTAGAAGGGATAGTCGAAGAAACGTGGCGAGAAGAAAAATAAAGACCAGTACATTCGAATTCCAACCTTTTAGCAGAAAGCAGAATAAGGTGCTAAGTTGGTGGCTTTGGAACTCTCCAGTTCATAAGTCGGAGGGTATTATCGCAGATGGTGCTATCCGTTCTGGCAAGACTGTCTCTATGAGTCTAGCTTTCGTTATCTGGGCGATGACATCATTCAACCATCAGAACTTTGCCATGTGTGGGAAGACAATTGGCTCTTTCAATCGTAACGTCCTGAAACTGTTGTTGGTTATGATACAGTCAAGAGGTTTTAGCTACGTCTATCATCGGACGGATAACTTGATAGAAATAACGAAAGGTGACGTGTCGAATGATTTTTATATCTTTGGTGGTAAGGACGAAAGTTCACAGGATCTTATTCAAGGTTTAACGCTGGCAGGTATCTTTTTCGATGAAGTAGCGCTTATGCCTGAGTCCTTTGTCAACCAGGGCACAGGGCGGTGCTCTGTGACAGGCTCTAAGTGGTGGTTCAACTGCAACCCAGACGGGCCTTATCATTGGTTTAAAGTCAACTGGATAGATAAAGCAGAAACAAAGAATATGCTTTATCTACATTTTGATATGGACGACAACCTTTCTCTTTCAGAGAACATCAAGAAGCGGTATAGAAGTCAATATCAAGGTGTTTTCTATCAGCGATATATCCAAGGTCTTTGGACGGTTGCAGAAGGTATTGTCTACGATATGTTCAGTAAGGATAAGCATGTTGTATCAACTTTGCCAGAAATGAGCAAGCTGGGCAAATATGTTTCGGTCGACTACGGTACGCAGAATGCGACCGTTTTTCTTTTGTGGGAAAAAGACATCAACGGCAAGTATTACTTAACAAGGGAATATTATTACTCAGGTCGTGACGAGAACGTTCAGAAAACCAATGCTGAGTATGCTGATGATCTAACTGCTTGGCTAGGAGATACGAATATCGAACGAATCATTATTGATCCGTCTGCTGCTTCATTCATTGCTGAATTGAAGAAGCGAGGATATAAAATCAAAAAAGCAAGAAATAATGTCCTTGAAGGTATTCGTTTTGTTGGGTCTATGCTAGGTCAAGAGAAAATAGCAGTACATGAGAGCTGTGTGAATACGTTGAAAGAGTTCCATGCTTATGTTTGGGACGAGAAAGCCTCAGCGAATGGCGAGGACAAGCCTATCAAGCAATTTGACCATGCAATGGACGCCCTGCGTTATTTCTGCTATACAGTATTATTCAAGTCAGGAGGTATGACTGTTTGGAAATAGAAGTAATTAAAAAAATAATCTCGTCGCAGATGGTTAAGCACAGAGAGTTTGTCTCACAAGCAGCTGATGCCGAGAAATACTATCGCAACGAGAATGATATTAAACGGAAGCGTAAGCCTGCCGACAAGAAAGGCGCAGAGAACGAAGCGAAAGCAGAAGATAATGCCTTTCGTAATGCTGACAACCGTATTAGTCACAACTGGCACCAGTTATTGCTTGACCAGAAAAAGGCTTATGCGTTGACCTATCCTCCTACATTCGACGTGGACGATAAAAAGGTAAATGATATGATCGTGGATGTCTTAGGAGACGATTATGAACGTATCAGCAAGCAGCTTTGCGTGAATGCAGGAAATGCTGGCATCGCTTGGCTTCATGTTTGGAAAGACGCTAGTGATAATTCGTTTCGATATGCTTGTGTGGACTCAAAAGAAGTAATACCAATCTATTCAAAGTCCTTAGATAAGAAGTTGATTGGGGTACTGCGAGTTTACTCTAGCATAGATGAAACAGATGGTAAAAATTATACTGTTTACGAATACTGGAACGATAAAGAGTGCTCTTTCTATCGTCACGAAGAAAATAAGCCGCTGGAAGAATTAGAGTCATTCCAAGCAATCTCTTTGATTGATACCATGAATGGCGACCGCTCAAGAGACAATAGCTTTAAACACGATTTTGGTCTTGTTCCTTTTATTCCATTCAAAAATAATGAAATCGAGACCAACGACTTGAAACCAATCAAAGACCTAGTTGATGTTTACGACAAGGTCTTTAGTGGATTTGTCAATGATACAGACGATGTTCAAGAGGTTATCTTTGTTCTTACAAACTACGGTGGGCAGGACAAGCAAGAGTTTCTTGAGGATTTGAAACGCTACAAGATGATTAAGATGGACAACGACGGTATGGGAGACCAGTCAGGAGTTACAACTATTGCGATTGACATCCCAACCGAAGCCAGAAATCTGATTTTAGAGCGGACTAAGAAACAAATCTTTATTAGTGGCCAAGGGGTTAACCCTGAAACAGATAAGCTGGGGAACAGTTCTGGTGTTGCTTTGAAGTTTCTATACTCGCTCTTAGAGTTAAAAGCTGGAAACATGGAAACTCAGTTCAGAAGTGGATATGCCACACTTGTTAAGATGATCTTGAAACATCTAGGATTTTCCGACAAACTCAAAATCAAGCAAACATGGACACGGAACTCAATCAATAACGATACAGAAATGGCTCAAGTAGTTTCTACTCTTGCAACTATCACATCAAGAGAAAACGTAGCTAAATCGAATCCAATTGTAGAAGATTGGCAGGATGAACTACGCTTGCAGAAAGCTGACCAGGAGGGACGATCTGAAAAACTCTACGACATGGAAGAGGTAGAGCATGAGTCGGAAACTGAATAAAGAAGAGAAAATTGCCTTTATCGAATCTCTCGATGACCTCAGCCGAGAAGAGAAAGACAGATTGCTATATGAGCTGGCTCAGATTGACGACCTCAGCGAGATAATAGACTACATCGATAATTTATACCGCAGAACACTAAAACGCATTACAGGGCGTTTAGAGGCGTTTGAGAGGGTATCTAAAAATCGTAGTGACTCATTGCCATTTTATCTGTTATCCCTGACTAAGACTGACCAATTAAAAACCAAGCAAGAGATTGCAGGTTTTGTTAAGAAACACCCTGATTTAACAGAGTGGTCAAGGTCAATAAAGGTCAAAACAAATGCAGATGCCTTGTTTGCTGGTGTTGAGATGGATATCGCTGAAATGACTGGCAAAATCAACAAGCGAATAGAAACACATCTCAAACAAACCTACCAAGAAACTTACTTAAATCGTGCTTACAACTATCATAAACAGACCAAAAGAGAACCGAATTTCAAGCCTGAGCGCCTAGAAGAGGAGTATCTTCAAAAGGCAATCAACGAAAACTTCAAAGGTAAGCGGTTCTCTGAGCGTGTTTGGGGTAGCAATATGGACGAACTGGTCAGTAAAGTAGAATCGCTTGTAACCAATGATTTAAACCGAGGTTATCCGATAGACCAATCCAGTAAGCTTCTAGCAATTGAGTTCGACCGTGCTCGTAATCGTGCAGTGACTGTTTTACAGACGGAAACAAACGGTATTCAGGCTCAGGCAACGTTAGATGAATACCAAGACGACAATATCAAGAAGTACAGGTATCTAGCGACCTTAGAAGTTCACACATGCCCTATTTGTGGCGAGTTAGACGGTAAGGTATTTCCTGTCAAGGATGCAGAAAAGGGTGTAAATTACCCTACTATGCACCCTCATTGTCGATGTACGACGGTTCCTGCCTTAGAAAAAGGTGGGAAACGCTATGCAAGAGATATTGAAACAGGAAAAGGCTATGAGGTTGAAAGTGGTCATACCTTCAAGGATTGGCGAAAGCAACAACTTAATAAGTATGGCCATACTGCTATCAAGGACAAGCTACAAGCTGAACGATTGGAAAAGGACAGAGTCCGCAGAACCAAGGAGCAGTTCATAGCTTATAGGCAGGTTTTAGGCTCTCAAAATATGCCCAAAACATTTGCAGGCTTCTATGATTTGAAGTATAATGATGTTAAAGGATATGAGCAACTGAAAGATAAAGTCTTTATTTATCAGAAAACCCAAACTGGGGAATGGGGTAAAAAAATAAACCCTGAGAAACAGTTGCCACATATGGAATCAACACATAAAGCAGGGAAATCTTATATCTATGATTCAGTTGATGTTCAGGAATTGTTTAATAAACATCACGGAACTGGTCGTATTGAGCTTGACAGACACGGAAGAAGAACGAACAAAGAGATAATAGAGTTAGGTTACCCAATCGGAATCAATGGTTCAGATGGCTCAGAAGTGACATCTATTAAAATCCATCATTCTGAAAAGAGAACTCACATTGTACCTAAGAAAGGAGATCAGTAATGAATTTAGAGCAATATTTAGGAAAAGATATTAGAGTTACTTTTGTTGATGGTCAAATTCTTGAAGGTCATTGTAATACTTTTACTGGAAAGCAAGATACGGAAGATGAACTCTATGATGAAATTACAATAAGAACAGATAAACATCCATATGTTGGATTTAATGAATCTGAAATCAAGTCAATAGAATTAATGTAGCACTCGTAAGGGTGCTTTTCTTATTTTTAATTTTTTTCAAAAAACCTCTTGACTTTTTGGTAACACAGTTATATAATAATTGTGTTACCAAGAAAAGAGGTGATGACATGGTAGCAAAAGTCGGAAGACCGAAAAGTGAAAATCCTCGCAGAAATAATACAAGACTTCGTATGACTGATGAAGAAGTAGCAATGTTAGAGTATTGTGCTGAACAAACAGGAAAGACGAAGACGGAAATTTTAATGCTGGGACTAGAAAAGGTCTACAACGAAATAAAAAAATAGCCTAGAACCCACTAACGCCAATCAGATGGTTCTAAGCTATCGCACGAAAGAAACTCTTTCTGAAATCATTATATCAGAAAAGAGCTTCTTTGTCATACCACAAAGGAGTTTTTATTATGGCAAAAATTGAATTAACAGAAGAACAATTGACTCATCTAGGCTACGAGCTTGCAGATATTCGAAGAACGGTTGAAATGGCAACCAATATGACAGAAACCTTGGCTTGGGTTCAACTTAAGGATGAGACAGCTTTTAAAGAGATGTCTAAAAAGTTCTTTGATACTTTTAATGAACAATTCGGTTTACTTCATTCAACACTAGATGAAATTGCTTTTATTTTGATGAACTCAACAGATAAAGCAGAAATCTTAGGAAGTAAAATTTTTAACTAGGAGCATAAAAATGGAACTACAAATTTTTAAAAATGAACAATTCGGAGAAGTAAGAACAGTAGAAATTAAAGGCGAGCCATTCTTTAATTTGAATGATTGTTGTCAAATTCTGGATTTAAGCAATCCACGAAAAACACTAGAAAGACTCAATCCAAAGGGTGTAACTAGTAGTGACATCCTTACAAATGGAGGAGTCCAACAAGCCAACTTCATCAACGAAGCGAATTTCTATAAGCTTGTTTTTCAATCTCGTAAACCAGAAGCAGAGAAATTTGCTGATTGGGTCACTAGCGAAGTGCTACCCTCTATTCGTAAGCATGGCGCTTATATGACCGACCAAGTGGCCTATAATATCACGCACAACAAACAAGCCTTAGCAGACCTGCTCCTTATGGCTGGTAATCAACTAAAAGAAAAAGAAGCAGTCATTAAACACTTGGAAGCTGAAAAAGCTGTACTTTCCGTTGAAAATACCATAATGAAACCGAAAGCAGACTATTTCGATGAACTAGTAGATAGAAACTTACTGACCAGCTTCCGAGAAACAGCAAAACAATTAAAAATCAAAGAACGTAAGTTTATTGACTTCTTGATGGAGAAAAAATACATCTACCGAGATAAGAAAGGTAAGCTCCAACCAACAGCCAATAAAAACGATGGCTTGTTTGAGGTCAAGGAAACACTCAACGAAAAAACACAATGGTCTGGCACACAGACTCTCATCACACCTAAAGGTCGTGAAACCTTTAGACTACTATTTATCTAATTATGTTCTAACCGCATCGAAATCGAGGCGGTTTTCTTATGCCCTGAACATGGCGTTAAAAGGTTCAAATATTGGACAAGTCCGTAGTCCTAACAAAAGCGGAGCGACTGGTGATGGAGAACACCTAAAAAGCCTAGCGTAGAGGAAAGGATTTTCAAAATGAAAAAAGAACAACTGGCAAACATCGGCTTAACTGAAGACCAAATTTCTCAAGTCTTCGCTTTGTATGGCGCTTCTGTCCAAAAATTTAAGGATGATGTGGCAAGTAAAGAAAGCGAATTAGAGAGCGTTCGTGGACAGCTGACACAACGTGACAAAGACTTGAATGATCTCAAGAAAAAAGGCGCAGATGTTGAAGATATTCAGCAAAAGCTAGAGGACTTACAAGCTAAGTACAAACAAGATACAGAAGCACTTGAGACGAAACTCGCAGATGAGAATAAATCTCGCTTAATCGATGCTGAATTAACAAAAGCTGGCGTTCGAGACGCAGAAATTTTTGGAAAAATCTTAAACAAAGACGAAATCTCTGTAAAAGATGGCAAATTGATTGGCTTAACTGAGCAAATCGAAGCTCAGCGTGCTAAGAGTCCATATCTCTTTAACGGGGAGAAACAAGCCCAATACACGCCAAATCAAGGCGATGGGCAAGGTGCTAATTTAGGGAGTTGGGAAACTGCTATGAGCAATCCTGACTTCAACCTAACTCAATTTTTAGAACAACAAGGAGAAAATAACTAATGGCTAATGAACTTACAAAAATTCTAGACGCGATTACACCTCAACGGTACAATGCCTACATGCAACAGTACACGGCTGCTAAATCTGCTTTCGTTCAAAGTGGTATTGCAGTATCAGACGAGCGTGTCTCTGAAAACATTACATCTGGTGGTCTTTTGGTCAACATGCCGTTCTGGAATGACCTTACTGGTGATTCTGAAGTTCTCGGAAATGGCGACAAAGCCCTAGAAACTGGAAAAATTACTGCTGGAGCAGACATTGCCTGCGTTCTTTATCGTGGACGTGGTTGGGCTGCTAACGAATTGACTGGTATTGTAGCTGGTTCTGACCCCGTGCGTGCTATTTTGAACCGTATCGGTGCTTACTGGTTGCGTGAAGACCAAAAAGCCTTGATTGCTACCTTGAATGGTATCTTTGCTACTGGAACAGGTGGTGAGAAAGGTGCGCTTGAAGAAACTCACGTATCAGACCAATCAAAAGCGTCTACTGGTATCGATGCAGCTATGGTGCTTGACGCTAAACAATTGCTTGGAGATTCTGCTGATCAAGTTACTGCTATTGCTATGCACTCTGCGGTTTACACTAAACTACAAAAAGACAACTTGATTCAATACATCCAGCCAACAACTGCGACTATCAACATTCCAACCTACCTTGGTTACCGTGTCATTATCGATGATGGTATTGCACCAACAGGAGATGTTTATACATCATACCTTTTCCGTACTGGTTCAATCGGTCTTAACACAGGAAATCCATCAGGGTTGACTACGTTTGAAACTTCTCGTGAAGCAGCTAAAGGTAACGACATGATTTACACTCGTCGTGCCCTTGTTATGCACCCTTACGGTGTGAAATGGACTGGTGCAGAAGTGGATGCTGGAAACATCACTCCATCAAATGCTGACTTGGCTAAATTCAAGAACTGGAAACGTGTTTACGAGCCTAAAAACATCGGTATTATCGCTTTGAAACACAAAATTGGCAAATAGATTGGGTAACAGAATATGATTCAAGAATTGAAACAAGACAACACAATGTACTTGATCTCATGCGTTCGGAAAATGCGTCAGGATAATTATTTCACAGACATGGAAGTTCTCCACTACGCTTTGACCCAAGCAGAAAACGAGATTTTGAATTATATTCACCAAGACAGTGTGCCTGGACGTTTAGAGAACGTATGGATAGACATGACCAACGACTTACTGGACAAGGTCAAGGAGCAAAGCGTGCTTGCTGAAAAATCAGACGCAGATGACTTTTCGGTCAAGAGTATCAAAATGGGCGATACGACAATCGAAAAGGTTAGTCCTTACGAAATGATTCAACGAATGAAACAAGTGCCGTCATCACTTGAGCGCTACAAGCGTCAGTTGAATCGTTTTAGGAAGCTCCTATGACCGAATATGCTAAGACAGTCTTTGATTCCTTGTATGACTGTAAAATGACGGTTAAAGGTTATACAGAGCAAGAGATAGACGGTTTGACCAGTATGTCAGAAAGCGTGCTATTAGAAGACATTCCTTGTAGGATTTCGCAAATGAGTAATAGTTCAACGAACGGGAGCGACTATCAAGCCAATGGCTACGATATGAAACTCTTTTGCTCAGTTGTTTATGATATCCCAGCAGGTTGCAAGATTGAGGTGACTGATAGAAATGGGCACGTTAAAGTGTTTACACGGTCTAATGTGCCTATTGGTCAGTATTGGTCACATCAAGAAATTGCTATAAAGCTAGAGGGCAAGTCATGAGTGGCAGTTTTGATTATCGCAGTTTTGCTAAGTTTGCTAACAACTTCAACAGGAATGCAAATCAAGCGAAAGTAGACCGATTTATGAGACAGACCTTGAATTATGAAGGTACAGAACTAAATTCCAAAGTGAAAGAGAGAACGCCTGTTGGTGTTTATACGGATCATTGGGTTGAGTTCACTACCAAAGATGGCAAACACGTCAAATTTTGGGCAAGTGCTCATGGTAAACAAGGCGGAACCTTGCAAAAAGGCTGGTCTAAAAGCCATATTGAAGTATCTGGACGGACTTATAAGCAGAAAGTCTATAACAAGGTCTACTATGCCCCACACGTTGAGTACGGGCATAAGACGGTTAATGGTGGCTTTGTTCCAGGGCAATTTTTTCTTCATAAAACGGTTGAAGATACTAAAAGCGATATGGAAAATCGTGTCCGTGATAAGTATGATAGCTTTATGAGAAAGGTAGTGTTAGGAAATGGCAAATAAAGGCTTTCGGTTAGTCGAGGAGTTAGTTAGTCACATCAAGGGGTTATATCCTGACATCAGGATTTATCTGGATGAAGTAGAGCAAGGTTTTAAAGAGCCTTGTTTTTTTATCCATGTGGTTGATACTAAGTACACTCCAGAAGCCAATAAGTATGTGAAAGTACGTTCTAAAGTGGATTTGTCTTATTTTCCTCCTAAGAAAAAGCGTAGCGAGTGTTTAGCAATGCAGGAAGAATTGAGTTATAAACTCTTACACTTGCCGACGATTCATTTATTTGACCGTCAGTATGAAGTGGTTGACAACGTTCTGCATTGTATTTTTAACGCAAGCACACGCTTGAAGTTAGAAGAGGAAGATATCAAACAACGTGAATTGAAAGTGAAAGAAGAGGTAAAAGATGGATAATGTAGACGGAATTGTGTTCCCTACTGCGGACATTTTGGAAAGTAGCGCTTTTACCAACGGAGAAAAAGACATCTTGGGGGCTATTTTAGACCCAGAAGAGTCTTATAGCTTGGGAGAAGCAAGAGCAAAACTAGAATACGAACTAGGAAGGAAGATTAAGTAATGGCAGGTGGAATTTGGAAACGCCAAAATAAAGTAAGACCAGGTGCTTACATCAACGTCAAATCAAAAGACATCGCAATGACTCGCCTTGGCGGTGACGGTGTCGTAACAGTACCGTTGGCACTCAGTTTCGGTCAATCAAAGAAATTGATGAAAATCCGACGTGGTGAAGACCTATTTAAAAAACTAGGCTATGAACAAGAAAGCCCACAGCTTTTGTTGCTGAACGAGGCATTCAAACGTGTTAGTGAAGTCTTGCTTTATCGTCTAAATACAGGCGAGAAGGCAAACGTAAGCCTTTCAGACAACGTAACGGCTCAAGCTAAATATAGCGGTGTCCGTGGGAATGACATCACAGTAACGGTCAAAACAAACGTAGACGACCCAAGTTCATTTGATGTTGTCACATTCCTTGATACTGTTGTTATGGACTCACAAACTGTAAAAGTCTTGGCTGACTTGAAAAACAATGATCTAGTTGAGTTTTCAGGTACAGGCGAATTGCAAGCGGTAGCTGGTGCTAAATTGACTGGCGGTACTGACGGTACAGTCTCAACTCAAGACTACTCAGAATACTTCAAGGCGCTTGAAACAGTTGAATTTAACTATATGGCCTTGCCAGTAGAAGACGCTTCTATCAAGAAGGCAGCTATCAACTTCATCAAACGTATGCGTGAAGATGAAGGACTAGGCGCTCAATTGGTTGTGGCGGACTCTGACGCAGACAGTGAAGCAGTAATCAACGTTAAAAATGGTGTTATCTTGTCTGATAAGACAGTTATTGACAAGACGAAAGCGACTGTATGGGTTGCAGCAGCAAGCGCAAATGCTGGCGTTGAGAAATCGTTGACTTATGAGAAGTACGAAGACTCTGTTGATGTTGTGGGACGTTTGAGCCATACAGAGACAGAAGATGCGCTCTTGAAAGGGCAGTTTGTCTTCACTGCTCGTCGTGGCCGTGCGGTAGTTGAACAAGATATCAACTCACACGTCAGCTTCACGATTGAAAAGAACCAAGATTTCCGTAAGAACCGTATCTTGCGCACCTTGGACGATATTGTGAACGATACTCGTTATGCTTTCTCTGAGTATTTCCTTGGTAAAGTAAGCAACAACGAAGATGGACGTCAAGCGTTCAAAGCGAACCGTATTCGCTACTTCAAAGACCTTGAGGCTCGTGGTGCTATTGAGGACTTCAAAGTTGAAGACATCGAGGTACTCCGTGGTGAGTTGAAAGAGTCTGTAGTGGTTAATGTCAAAGTGAAACCAGTGGACAGCATGGAAAAACTGTACATGACAGTTACAGTAGAGTAGGAAAGGAGATAGTATGGCTTTTTTAAAAGGTCGTGACGTAATCAGCGGTCAGGAAGGTACCGCTTTTATTCACATCGACGGAAAAAATGAGTTCATGTTCTATATCAAGGAACTTGAAGCAACAGTTAAGAAAAACAAAGAAGAAGTCCGCACCCTTAACAAACGTGGTACGCAGGTAAAAGCGACTGGTTTCAAGGGCGAGGGCAAGATGACCATCTACGGTGTCACTTCAACATTTAAGGAAATGATGTTGGACTACATGAAGAATGGTCGTGATACATTCTTTGATATCCAAGTGACCAATGACGATGCGACAAGTTCAATCGGTCGTCAAACAACTATCTTGCGTGAATGTAACCTTGATGAAGTTGTGATGGGTCAACTCAAAGTTGAGGAAGATTTCTTGGAAGAAGAAGTCAACTTTACTTTTGAAGATGTGGATATCTTGGAAAAATTTAATGCGCCTAAATTAGGTTAGAAAGAGGATAGATAAATGGCAATTTCAGACTTTTTACTAGAAAACGTTCAGCAAGAAGAAACAAAGGAAGTACACCTTAAGCGGTTCAAATCTCCTTTTGTCATTCGAAGTATTGACGAAAGTCTAAACGATACATTGAAGAAACGTGCGACAATCAAGAAGAAAAACCGTCAAGGTGTTGCTATTCCTGAGTTCAACAACGATAAGTACATTGACTCTTTGATGTCTGCCTGCGTTGTTACGCCAGACCTAAAAGACGCTCAACTACAAGAGTCTTATCGTACTGTTGGGGATGAAGCAGCAACTTTGAAAGCTATGTTGAAGATTGGGGAATATGCTACCCTAATGCAAGAAATCCAGTCGCTTAACGGATTTGATGAAGATATCAATGATCTTGTTGAAGAAGCAAAAAACGACTAGAGGACGGGGACGCAGAGTTGAGTTATGCTTACTACTGTTTGCATCAATTCAACTGGACTCCGTCCTTTTTGGATAGCTTATCAAAGCGTGAAAAAGCCTTAATTTTTGCCTTTATCGATATCCGAGTAGAGGCAGAAGAAAAGGAACACAAAGAAATGGAAAGAAAAAGCAGAGGAAGGAGGAGACGGTAGAAGATGGCTACATTAACACAAACACTAACCCTTAAAGATAAATTTTCTAGTTCATTGAACAGTATTAATAACACAATAGATCGAACTATCGGAAAGTTTAGCGAGTTGGATAGACGTGTCAAGAAGATGACGCAAACTGCAACGATTAAAGTCAAAGCAGATATGCCTAAGAATTTAACTGCACCTAAAGCTACTAGCCCTGTAGCGCCTAAAATGGCACCACCTATCGCTCCCAAACTTCCTTCGACTGGGCCTCTTGTTGGTGGCTTAGGCGCTGCTACATCCATGCTTGGTCGAATGACCTCTATTTCTCGTGCTTTAAATTTCATGGTTGCTATTCAAGCCTTGAGGCAAATGGCTAATTTAATGAGTGGTCTGATTAAGTCGGGCGATGATTATATTCAGACTATGGCAAGGCTTAAGACAATAGAAGACGGATCTAAGACAGGCCAAGAACTCCAAGATAGTATCATGGCAGCGACACAACGCTCAAGGACTGGCTTCGGTATCATGGCAGACTCAGTGGCTAAACTACGCTTACAAGCTGGAGAAGCCTTTAAAAGCAATGATGAAGCTATTGCATTCGCTGAACAGTTGAATAAACTTTATAAAATCGGTGGTGCAAGCTTAGAGCAACAAAAAGCAGGGACGCTTCAAATCACACAGGCGCTTGCTTCAGGGGTTCTTCGTGGTGATGAGTTCAACTCTATGATGGAGAACGCTCCGCTTGTTGCCCAAAAACTAGCTAGACATCTTGGTGTCAGCGTTGGTCAACTGAGGGGGATGGCTAAAGATGGGCAATTAACAGGAGATATCCTTAAGAGTGCCTTGCTTGGTTCAGCAGTTGAAACAAACGCTGAGTTTGCGAAAATGCCGATGACCTTTGCTGATATGATGACTCAGATTGGCAACGTAGCTTCATACGCATTTCAGCCTTTGATTCAAGCATGGCAAGAGTTTATTAATAGTACCGCTGGACAAAACTTCATGGCAGGTTTAGAGACTGCTATGTTTGCGATTGGCCAGATAGCTTTATGGCTCTTTAATCTCTTCGTTGCAGGCTGGAACTGGGTTACTGAGAACATAGATTTTGTAATCACTGCTTTAGAATTATTAGCAACGGTTGCAGCGTGGGCTGGCTATGTTGCATTTGTCGCTTGGGCATTAGCAAATTGGCCCCTGTTGCTCATGATAGGAATTGTATTATTGATTTCTAAAGCGCTGGCAGACATGGGGGTTTCTTTTGCGGATGTTGCTGCAACAATTATCATGATGATTGTGTACATAGCAGAAGCTGCTTATAATAACATACAATTCGTCATCAACCTGTTTGTATTCTTAGGCTCTGTGATTATCAATGTCTTTACATGGCTTTATAATGCAGGGATAGAAGTATCGGATGCAATTGGAAATACATTTCTAGCAGTAGTTTGGGCGATTAAGAAAGCATTTTATGATTTTGCTAAAGGAACGTTGGATGGTTTCGCTAGAATCGCAGATGGCGCAGCTAACGTTGCTACATCTATAGGTAATGCTTTTATAGCTGGTGCCAATAGGGCTATTAAGGCTATAAACTGGATTATTAGAGCAATAAATAAAATCCCCGGTGCTCCTAAAATAGGAGAGGTCGGTCAAATTGGTGCTATGTCATACAATGGAGGACTTGGCAACTCAATTCGAGGTCTAGCTGATGGTTTAGATCCTGGTCCTGTGCCTGTAAAAGCTTCTTTTGGTGGTATAAAAAGAAAAGAATTGGAACTTCATAACCCAACAGAAGGATTGAAGGATCCTATGATTGATTCTGTGGCAGCATACCAAAAAACAAAGAATTTCTTTAATGGCATCGGTGACGCTATGAAGGGTTTTGGAGACAAAATGAAGAAACAAGACGAACTTGCTTCTAAATTTGACCAAATGAACCAAACGCCTGCAGGGGCTGGTGCTCCTTCTGGTGGTGCTGGTGGTCTTGGCGACAAGCTAGGCAAAGGCAAGAACATTGGTAACGTCGGTAAGATTGAAGATGAAGTCAAGCTGAAAGACGAAGATATTAAGATGATGCGTGATGTTGCAGAACGTAAGTACATCATTGATTACCAAGTTTTAACACCTCAAGTTAGTGTTAAATATGAGTCTAAAAATAGCGCTACTGAACAGGATATCGACGATTTGGTTGACAGAATTGAAGAAAAGATTGTCGGTTTGGTCGATAGCGACCTAGGAATTGCGTAGGAGGTAGAAAGAAATGGCGATTGGTATTTTCGTAGAGTACAAAGGTCAGGTCACACAACTTCCTGTCAATCCAGAAGAGCTAAAAACAAAGAATAGCGCAAATAACGAGTCCACAACGAGTATTGCGCTAGGAGAAATAACCCAGATGAGTTTTCCTAAACTCTCTGAGGTTACTTTCACTTCATTCTTCCCTAGAGACACTTTCCGCTCTTATGTCCTGAATAAATCAGGGACGCCTGAAACCTATGTCCGACTCTTAAAGAAAATCATGGATGGGAAAGAACCTTGTCGCTTGATTATCTCTGGTGTGGGTATCAATATGCTTGCGACAGTTGAGAGTTTTGAGCAACAAAGAAAAGCTGGTATTCATGAGGATGTTTACTACGACATCACTTTCAAAGAGTATAAGATGGCCAAGGCGCGGTTTGTGAAAATCGAAAAGAAGGTATCAGAAGAGAAGAAAGCTAGTCAGCCTCAGAAAGAACAAGCACCCTCGACTAAGAAAGAAGTGACTATCGGTGCAAAGGTGCTTGTTAATGGGCAACTGCATAGGGATAGTTATGGGCAAGGGCCAGGTCAAACTGAGTCAAATGCAACTAGACTTGTCAATTATATCAATATGAAAGGGTCGCATCCTTATCACGTTACTATGCTGGATGGCGGTTGGCGTGGTTGGGTTACTGCTGATTCGGTGCAAGTCCTATGATGGAATTTCTGATTCAAGATGTGAACGACGGTAAAGTCTTTGATATTACTGAGTTGGTCGGAGGTGTCAAATGGGAAACCAACATTGATTTTCAGCCGGGAAAACTTGAGTTTGATATGATCATAGACTCGCAGGTTGCTTGTAACTTTGGGGATGTTATTCGCTTCAAGGTGGATGATAAGGGCGTGTTTTACGGTAAAGTTTTCAAGAAAAAGCGGAAATCAGCCAAGAAATGGTCGGTTACTGCTTATGACAGAATGAGGTACCTGAAAAACACCGACACAATCGTGTTTGAAGCCTCTAAAAGTCATGAAATCTTTAGTAAGATTTGTGAAATATCAGAACTTGAGTACAAGGTTGTTGATGAAGGGAACTGGACGTGTCCGGAGAAAATCGAAGATAAGAAAACTTATTTTGCGATGATCCAGAACGCTTTGGACTTAACTTTGATTCATGGTGGCATGTGGTACATCATCAGGGATAACTTTGGTACAGTCGAGCATATAGCCTTGAATTCGCTGATTACTGATTTAGTGATTGGTGATGATAGCGTAGCTACAGACTTTGACTATGAAGGCTCTATCGATGATAGTTTCAACTATGTGAAGTTGACTAAAGACAACAAAGAGAGTAAGAAGCGTGAAGTTTACGTCGTGAAAGATTCTAAAAATGTTGCTCTTTGGGGCAAGTTGCAGTACCACGAAAAAGTGGATGAAAAGATGAATGAGAGTCAGATTCAACAAAAGGCTGAACTCTTATTGAAAGCTAAGAATCATCCTAAAAAGACTTTTAAAGTTCCTTGTTTAGGACATCTTGGAATCAGTGCTGGCAACAGTGTTGTGCTGGATTTTGCTGATTTAGAGTCTGAAGGGATTAAGAAGAACAGTCTTGGCATCATCTCTAAATGTACCCACAAGTGGGACAAGGTGCATACAATGGATTTAGAATTGAGGACGCTGGAATAATGGCAGGAGAGTTATTAGCACGCCTTTTGGCGCAAGGAGTAGATGATGGGACAGACAGAACAGATATTGTTTTTGGCTCTGTCACATCTGTTTCTCCTCTAACAATCAAGGTTAATAATAAACTTGAAATCCCAGAGTCTTTTTTAGTTCTAAGCCCGATGGTTAAAGAACTACGTACTGGAGATACTGAAGGGGACAACAAGAGATGGATTGTTTTTCGTGATCTTGAAGCAGGAGACAAAGTCTTAATGATTAAAGCCCAGAACGGGCAATTATACTACGTTTTACAAAGGATGGAGTGAAGATGGTAGATATACGAAACATTGAAGAAGTTGTTTTGCCATCCTACACTTATCAAGTGAAAAATGGCAGAATACACGGATATATTGACGGCTTAGAAGCCATGAGGCAAGCAGTTGAAAAGATTCTGCTTACAGAACGGTTTGAGTGGGTTATCTACTCTTCGAACTATGGAGTAGAATTGGAGCGCTTGATTGGAAAGCCTTATGATTTTGTAAAAGCTGACCTTGAGAGAACAATTTCTCAAGCCTTGTTAGTTGATACAAGAATTAAAAGTGTCCAAAATTTCTTCATCGAGCAGCAAACCAAGGACAGCTTGCTTTGTGTCTTTGAAGTCCATACTATATCCGGTTTATTTAAAGTTGAAAAGGAGGTGACGCTGATTAATGATAGGTGATTTCTTAGAAAAATATACGTTTGATTATCTGATGAATGACGCTCTTTCTCGTGTCAATGAAAATATTGATACACGGGAAGGTTCTATCATCTATGACGCATTGGCGCCTGCTTGTTACGAGTTAGCTGGTTTTTATTTGCAGTTGAAAAATCTACTGCTAGATACATTTCCACAGACTGCTATTGGCCAATATCTAGACTACAAGGTGGAAGAGTTCGGTCTACATCGTTATCCGTCAAAAAAAGCGGTACGCTTTGCGGAGTTTAAAAACGAGAGAAAAGAAGGCGTACAAATCGCTTTGGGTTCTCGTTTTGCGACAATTGACGATGCTGCACTCATCTACAAGGTAGTTCGTGCAACTAATGTAGCTGGCAAGTATGAAGTAGAGTGTGAGACGACTGGCGTTGTCGGAAATCGCTACTATGGTAATATCTTGCCCTTGGAGAACTACAGAAACCTTGCCACTGCGGTCTTAGGGGAAATCGTTACCTCTGGCCAAGATGAAGAAACTGACGATGAATTGAGGAAGCGTTTCTTGATTTACGTCAATGAGAAGCCTTTTGGCGGTAACTTCATTGAGTACGTTCAGCGTGTCCGTGAAATTGACGGTGTTGGCGCAGTTCAGGTTTATCCAGTTTGGAATGGCTCAGGAACGGTTAAAGTGGTTGTTTTAGACAACGACTTAAACTTGGCATCTACCGAGACAATCAAGAAAGTGCAAAATGTTCTGGATCCATTAGAATATACTGGAAAAGGTGTCGGACTTGCTCCTATTAATCATCGTGTGACGGTTACGACTGCGACACGATTCCCGATTGATATTGAGTTTAAACTTGAGTTGATGACAGGATATCAGTTAAATCAAGTGAAAGAACTGGTAGACAAGACACTAGACCAGTATTTCTTAGACTTGAGAAAGAACTGGGCGCAATACTCAGATGTTAACACCTACAGTATGAAAATCTATCGCTCTCAGTTAATGGCCAAGTTACTGACTATTAACGGTATCGCAAACGTTGATAAGATGAAACTGAACAACCGTGAAGCTGACCTAGCGCTTGTTTTCACAGGGCAATTACAACAATTGCCGTATAAAGGAACAGTGAGGACAGTTTAATGGTAAAAGAAGTAAACTTATCTGAATACGTTCCAGATTACTACGAGGGCGTCAAAGATATGAAAGAACTGGTTCGGGTTGAAAATGCTCTGTTTAAAGACGGAACTATATCGTTAGAGCAGTTCATCAGGAATCAGTTCATTATGCTCTGCGATGTTCCTACGTTAACGAAATTTGAAGAAGTCTACGGCATTGTTGCTCGCACCGACGATACGTTGGAGTGGAGAAGAGAGCGTGTCTTGTTGCGGATCAATATGAGGCCACCATTTTCATGGTGGTTTTTAATTCGCAAATTAGACGACCTTTTTGGCAAAGGAAAGTACAAGGCTTCAGTAGATTTCGCTAATCAGGTTTTACTGATTGAGTCCGGTGCAGAAACGAGCGGACTTTTCAGAGAGTCAGTTATTTTTGTCAATGCAATCAAGCCAGCAAATATGGGGTATACACATATCCCGACAGTAACAGAACGAGTCAAGCTGAAAGAACGGTTATTCAAGACGTCAGTAGATTTCGCTAGAGCAGGTTATGCAGTTGTAGGAGTGACACCTTTTGAGTATGAAGGGCCACAAGAGGAGGTTTTATTCAATGATTAAAGAAGCGTTACTAAATACAGTTACAGAAACCGTACTAGCTAAAATCAACAAAGCAAGACTGAACAATAATCAAATTGTGACGATACAGAAACGACGAGAGCAACGTTTTGTGTTGATTGATTTCTTGGTGCCAGACTCAATCAGAGAAATCAATAAGATTGAGTTACTAGACAGTTCAAACGTACCTCAGTCTGTCATTGATGTGTACGTTCCGATTGAAACAACAACACGATTCAAATATAGACTGGAGGTGCTAACAGATGGCTAAAATCTGGAGATCGAGAGACATCATTGGCGTTGAAGACGCGCAACGTTGGGAAAACAAAGCCGATTCAAGTCACAGGCACAGGGTAGCAGACATCGACGGTCTTCCCGAAAAGATTGACGAGTTCACTAGAAGCAAGGCTGAGAAGGTTGATCTAACTGGTCACATCAACAACCGCAACAACCCACACGGTGTCACTAAACAACAAGTGGGGCTAGGGAATGTCGCAAACGTCGAACAAGCAAGTAAGCAAGATTTCAACAATCACTTAAACAATCGCAACAACCCACATAGCGTTACGAAGCATCAAGTTGGTCTGGGTAACGTAGACAACGTTAGACAAGCAAGTTATGAGTCTGTAGAGGCCTTGAAGCGTGAGTTTCAGGAGCACGAAGATAGACTAAATGCTATTGAGTACATGTTCTTACAGAACGACTTCACTGCTCCGATTCGTACAGACGACGGTACAGAACATACCTTACTTGCGGATGAAAATGGCCGTGTGATTGTCGCAGATTGGAAATACATTATGGAGGTATAAGATGGCAGTAATTAGTACACAGACACGAAAAGTAACTGATTTGCCACAGGCTAGTCAGGTCAACAACTCGGACAA
This sequence comes from uncultured Streptococcus sp., assembly GCA_963527735.1. GTDB lineage: Bacteria > Bacillota > Bacilli > Lactobacillales > Streptococcaceae > Streptococcus. The sequence goes on along the minus strand of CAURTM010000001.1, from coordinate 12,791 downwards.
CATCATGATTCATGATGGTCGTGGGTTGAAAAAAGTGTCTGTGCAGGCATTAAAGAATGGAATCAGTAGCAATGTATCAGTAGCTACATCAAACTCAAACGGGATTGTCAGACCTGATAACCAGACAACAGAGGTGTCAAATGGTGTGATGAAAGCCAAAACTGCAACTAGTGGGCAGGCTGGTGTGGTGCGACCTGATAATTCAACGATTACAGTCGATAGCTCGGGTGTTTTACGAGTAAACAGGTCAGCGCTTGGAATCCCAAGTACACCGTCCGAAGTAGTTGCACACAAGCTGATTAACCAAAACGGAAATCAACAAATGAAGTACTGGTATGGATCTAAAACACAGTATAATGCAATCAGTACAAAGGACCCCAACACAATCTATGATGTGTATGAGTAGGTGATGCTATGGCTACAAGAGAAGGAATCTATGTCGGAGGACATGAGATTGTAGAGCGATATGTTGGTTCAAGGTTAGTTTGGGAGAAGGAGAAGTGGATATTTGTTGGGAGCTTTCGAGATTTAAGTCTCCGAACAATCTCAAGCGATTTTTTAGTTTTAAACACAACCAATAACGATGGGACATTCGATGATAAATATCGAAACCGAAGCAAAATAACCAAAACAAAAATTAATATAAAACCCAAAAATGGTGTAAAAAGAGTTGTATACGCAAGATATGCATATACACATTATTCAAATGATTATTTAAATAATTATTCAGGAGGAATAAACAAAGCACCTGGGCTTTATATTGAGTTTACAGACATAAATCAGAGAGATGAATTCAAGAGAAATTTCACAAATGGTGATTCGCTAGACATTTATATTAAACTATCAGGAGGACATTAACATGGAATTTGTATTAGTAAATAAATTTTATAAAGTTGGCAAGACGGAAGTCTCTATTCAATGTGACAAGCCGTTTTCTTTCTTCACTCGTGAACTTGACGGTGACCATTTGGGTGATACAGACGAAATGCTCATTGAAGCAGTCAAAGAGATTCTACGAACTGAACTTGACCCAACTAGTGCTATCGTTAAAAACCAAGAACAATTGGCTAAAACAACTGCAGCACTTGAACAAGCCAATCAGCTTATGGAAGGCATGCAGAAGGTCAGCTTGCGTAATACCGATGATATCGAGGAAATCTTTGCACGCTTGGAAGTGCTTGAGAAACACAATGGTATCGATCATGAGCATGAGGACGAAGCAGAGGGACATGAAGATGCACCACACGTTGCAGAAACACACCCTGTTGAACCTGCTACGGTAACTCCACCGGTTCAACCAGAACCCCAACCAGCTACAGAAGTAGCCACAAACGGAGTTCCTAACGTGGTCGTATCTGAACCAGCACCAGCGCAACCAATTACTGAACAACCAGTAGCAGAAGCACCTATCCAACCTGCACCAGCAGTAGAACAACCAACAGAAAGCGAGACAGAACATGAAATTCCTACACCGACAAGCGAAGCGAGCACTAGTGAAAACAATGGAGGTAGCAACAATGAGTAAGATTACATTAGACCAAGCTAAAATCGACATGTACATCAACCTGCTTAAACGTGGAGCGATTGACTTTTCATTTGTCAACAAACGCTTCCGAGATCGTGTGCGTAAAGAATTGGAACGACTTGGGTTGAGCAGTTTAGCGAACTAGCGAGGTGCCTATGGACGTCTTACAATCAACAGAGCATTTCTTCATGAATGTGCTACCAGTTGCCACGCCAATCGTCGTTGCTTGGCTTGGGTATAAAATGCCGAAGAAATCAAAGGAACTAACAGACCAAATCATTTCTGAATTGGACGATGTTAAAGGGAAAATCAAAGATGTCCAAGAAACTGCATGCGACAGTAACACCAAAATTGACGAAGTACAAGCAAAGCTAAAACTGCACGACGAGGCACATCTTGTAACCATGAGGATGCGCCTTGATCGTGATATTCGCAGGGCTATCCGACGTGGTTTTACTACCAAGGATGAGTTCTATGTAGTGGAGAATATGCACAATAGCTATAAGGCTTTGGGTGGCAATGGCTACATTGACCACTTGTACAACAATTTTGAGGCGTTGCAGATTAGAGACGACATCTTAGTCGAAGACGAGAAAGGGGCGCAGAATGGTCTGTAATCTCAATACGACCAATCTCGCACAGGTTGATGGTGGTTACCTCATCAAGCAGGGTGATGTAGCTTCTACCTTTGGATTTGCCCTTTTAGACGAAGATTATCGAGCCGTCCCCTCTCTTGATGGGGAGGTGGCGGTCGTTAGTCTGACTATGGGCAAGTACCAATGGAAGAAGAGGTTAACCGTCACGAACTCAAGCGTGAATTTTAATCTGGATACTATCTTGCCAATTGGGAAATACCGCTTAGAGATTAGCGCTGGTGGGTATATTTTCCCAAGTGACAAAGAGACCCACATCAAGATAGTAGCTTCAGATAAAGAATTGGTCACAGAAGAAGTCCACGCTCTCAAGGAGCTGGATATAGCAGAAGAAGTAAAAAAACAACTTGCAGAAAGGCCTGCAAGCGAAGGTGGAGTATGTCCGGATTTCCCTGACTTGCTCTTTTATTATAATTTAGGAAAGGTTTAACAACATGGACACAACAAAATTAACAGCATTCGCACAAGCAGTAGGAGCAGATATCAAGGAAGTGAAGCAAAACGTCAGCACTAAAGTGGAGACTTCAGCAATGACGCAAGCTATCTCTCAGGCAGTCACTCAAGCTAAATCCGAGGTTAAAGCTGAAATCTTGGGAGAAGGTACCCCTGAAAATCTTGACACGCTCAAAGAAATTGCAGACAGAATCACAAGCATGGGCGATGACGCTGGTGGCGCACTCCTTGGAAAAATCACAGAAGTTGGCGGACGTGTAGACCAGATTGCCAATGTTGATTTGGTCGCAATCTACAACGCAGCGAAAGCGTGATAGACATGAGCAATTTAGAGGAATTTGCTCAGGCAGTTGGGCGTGACGTCAAGGCGCTGAGCCAAAAGCCTGAACCAAGGCTGACACTGACAGGAATTACCCTTGGAATTGTTGGGGGCAATCATGTCACCCTACCGCTACCAGACAATGTAGGGCAAGAAATCCGTGGCACAGGGGCTCCAGGAGGTCGCATCACTGCTGAAATCGGTACGACCTATGTAGATGTCAACGTGACTAACGGAGCTTTAAAATGGATTAAGACCACTGATGATGGGAATACTGGTTGGAAAGTTGTTGAAGGTGACACTGGTTGGGTGTTAGGTTGGCAAGAAGACAGGGATAATTATACAAACAGGATGTATTTAAGACGTATAAATGATGTTGTACATGTGAAATTTGAACCTAAAATTAACACTAGTACTATTAGTCCTAGCGCTAATTTAATATTAAATCTTGGCAGTTATGAGTCAGATGATAATTTATCTATTCAAGGTTTCCAACCTGTTGATGATGTGGTTCAGACTATATTTAATACTTCTAATGATATTTATTCTAATACTGCAGGAGCGGAAAATTCAGAAGGTGCACAAGGGACAGGTTGTGTGATTATTCAGCACAACTATGAATATATATCTAAACAATATCAGAAAAGTGGATTGAACTTGAAGATTGTAACTAGTGAATTAGGCGTGGAGCGAAATCACGTCAACCCATTTTCTTATTTAACAGAAGATGAGTGGCCAACAACATTACCAACTATAGGAGGATAAAAATATGATTAACTGGAAACTACGATTACAAAATAAATACTTTTGGCTGACTGCCATTCCAGCCTTCTTGCTTGTCTTGCAAGCAAGTGCAGCAGTCTTTGGATACCATCTGGATTTAGGTGATATCGGCAACAAGCTGATTCTGCTTGTTAATGCGGTATTCGTGTTCTTGACTGCTATCGGTTTGGTCAATGACCCAACCACAAGCGGAATCACAGACAGTACACGAGCGCTAGAATACAAGAAACCAAGTGAGGAGTAATATGGATATCGATACAAGTAGACTACGTACAGACTTGCCACAGGTTGGGGTGCAGCCTTATCGACAAGTACATGCGCACTCTACAGGAAACCGCAACTCAACCGCTCAAAACGAGGCGGATTACCACTACAGAAAGGACCCTGAACTAGGGTTCTTTTCTCATGTTGTTGGTAACGGCCGTGTCATGCAAGTAGGGCCTGTAAACAAGGGAATGTGGGACGTTGGGGGCGGTTGGAATGCTGAGACCTATGCAGCAGTTGAATTGATTGAAAGCCATTCAACTAAAGAAGAGTTCATGACGGACTACCGTCTGTATATCGAATTGCTTCGAAATCTAGCTGATGAAGCAGGTTTGCCGAAAACTCTTGATACAGACGACTTGGCAGGTATCAAAACGCATGAATACTGTACCAATAACCAGCCGGATAACAGTAGCGACCACGTTGACCCGTATCCTTATCTTGCGAAATGGGGCGTTAGCCGTGAACAGTTTAAGCGAGATATTGAGAACGGCCTAGGCGCCGAAACAGGCTGGCAGAAGAATGATACAGGCTATTGGTATGTACACTCAGACGGCTCTTATCCAAAAGACAAGTTTGAGAAAATTGACGGCACCTGGTATTACTTCGACGGCTCAGGCTATATGCTTGCAGACTGCTGGAAGAAGCACTCAGACGGCACCTGGTACTACTTTGACCAATCAGGCGCAATGGCGACAGGCTGGAAGAAAATTGCTGAGAAGTGGTACTATTTCGACGTAGAAGGTGCCATGAAGACAGGTTGGGTCAAGTATAAGGATACATGGTACTATCTCGACATCAAAGACGGCAACATGGTATCTAATGAATTCGTCAGAGCAGGTCAAGGCTGGTACTACATCAAGGCAGACGGAACAATGGCAGACAAGCCAGAGTTCACAGTAGAGCCAGATGGCTTGATTACAGTTAAATAAATAGAAAGGAAACTTTCTAAATTGTTCTTTCACCGCAGGCTCAGGCTTGCGGTTTTTTTGTTTGCAAAAAGACGCATTTTGAACGATTAGAAACCAAAATAGAAGTCCTATTGTTCAAAAAATCGCTTTCTTGAAGGATAGGAAGGAGGAATGGCAGGGTATTATTGTCAAAAACGGTGTTTTGTTAAAAATAAAAACCAGGGGCAAAAAAGGGGCATAAGGTGTAAACTTTTGTATTTTTACGGTAAAAAATATATGTAAGTTGTAACGCATAAAGTCTTATTTGGTAAGTTTTTTATTTTATCTCTTCCTATTTATATGGTAGAATTCAGTTACTCTTAAATAAGAGGCATATACCAATTAGAATTCGGAATACTATAGTATCAGCCTTTTAGAATCGTGAACACATTTTAGAAACTGATAAATTAATTTAGTTTCCTACCAAAAACCCTACCAAAAATTAATTTGGCAGGGTTTTTCTTTTTAATAAAATTATTTTGGAGAACAGGGTTCGTTTTAAATGACCAGAAGTAAGCTATGTATAGATTCTAATTATAGTAGAATTTCATATTTCAAATTTTGTAGAAATTTTTAAGAACCGTGACTATCATTGCCACTTGTCTTTCAAAATCGGGAAAATCCAGATGAATTACAACACCATTTTGATTTTATCTATGGTGTTCAGACTGATGACAATCCAACCCAAGCTTTAGCTCGTTTTCGTCAGAATGAAATTACAAAAGAAGAAATGCTTGCTGAGTTTAGAAACCCCTATTCTTTTAAACAATTATCCATTCATAACCAATCTTAAAATAAAGAAGGTTTATCAATCAAAAACAGGAGAGGAGTTACAAAAATGGCAGTAGTATCATTGGAAAATAATATTAAACAATATAGTTCAGAATTATTTCAAGCACTATTAAAAGCCTCCAATTATAAATTGGATGAGCGTATTGCTCAGACTGTTGCAGAAGGCTATGCTCGTAATCTAGATTATTATGATCCTGAACTGATGCATGTTGGTGTAACTTCTGTTGCTAACAATCTGCTTACAAAAATTAAACAAGAGTATTTTAATGTATAGTATTTTGAGAAAAGCCACCTAAAAAGGACCCCCCTCTTTAGGTGGCTTTTATAGAAGTAAAGTTTAGGCTAGAAAAACAAGAAATAACGCACCATTTTTGGTGCATTCTGCTTTTTTATGCTATAATTGAATTATAAAAATAAAGGAGTTTGCCATGATTGGAAAGAACATAAAGTCCTTACGTAAAACGTATGACTTAACACAACCAGAATTTGCCCGAATTATAGGAATTTCTCGCAATAGCTTGAGTCGTTATGAAAATGGAACTAGTTCAGTCTCTACGGAACTAATAGATATCATTTGTCAGAAGTTTAATGTATCTTATGTTGATATCGTAGGAGAAGACAAAATGCTCAATCCTGTTGAAGATTATGAATTGACTTTAAAAATTGAAATTGTGAAAGAAAGAGGTGCTAATCTATTATCTCGACTCTATCGTTATCAAGATAGTCAGGGAATTAGCATTGATGATGAATCTAATCCTTGGATTTTAATGAGTGATGATCTATCTGACTTGATTCATACGAATATCTATTTAGTAGAAACTTTTGATGAAATAGAGAGATATAGCGGCTATTTGGATGGAATTGAACGTATGTTAGAGATATCTGAAAAACGGATGGTAGCCTAGTGGAAATCCAAGATTATACTGATAGTGAATTCAAACATGCTCTAGCACGGAATCTTCGTTCACTGACAAGAGGAAAAAAGTCCAGTAAGCAACCTATAGCGATTTTGCTTGGAGGGCAAAGTGGTGCTGGTAAGACTACAATTCATCGTATTAAACAGAAAGAATTTCAAGGAAATATTGTTATCATAGATGGCGATAGTTTTCGTTCTCAGCATCCACACTATTTAGAACTGCAGCAAGAATATGGCAAAGATAGTGTTGAATACACCAAAGATTTTGCAGGAAAAATGGTAGAGTCTTTAGTAACAGAATTGAGTCATTTGGGATACAATCTTTTGATAGAGGGAACTTTACGAACGATTGATGTTCCAAAGAAAACAGCACAACTCTTGAAAAATAAGGGATATGAAGTACAATTAGCCTTGATTGCGACAAAGCCTAAGCTGTCCTATCTGAGCACTCTTATCCGATACGAAGAACTGTACGCTATCAATCCAAATCAAGCACGCGCAACTCCAAAAGAACATCATGATTTCATTGTAAATCATCTAGTTGATAATACACGACAATTGGAAGAACTAGCTATCTTTGAAAGAATTCAAATTTATCAACGAGATAGAAGTTGTGTATATGATTCAAAAGAAAATACAACTTCAGCAGCAGATATTCTTCAAGACTTACTGTTTGGCGAGTGGAGTCAGGTAGAGAAAGAGATGCTTAAATCTGGAGAAGAAAGATTGAAAGATTTAACTAATCGAAATGGTTGTTAGAACACAAATTTTAAAATGTAGTCTATTAAAAAATTGCTAGCTCTTAGATTATGGTCAAAAAATGGCTTTAAATTAAATTAACAAAGTGAGTATAATTAAAGGTAATAAATCTCACCGTCATTCTTTTTTTATTAATCGTTGTTCTCTAAATACTTACAATTTATTGTACTAGTTTTATACTTTTTAGTTAATTCTATCTGACCTATAGTATTGAAAATAATTTGTAGACGGAGAAATGAGAGTTCGTTACAGTTCAGTAGAATTGATATATACCGAACGACATGAACAATGGTGTGAAAGGGTATATAAATAATGTCCTACTTATTGATATTAAAAAGTGTTCTTAAATCAGCTGCTTTTATAATTGAAAATATATTAATAAAATCTATTTTTGTATTTGACATTAAAACATGGTAAAATATAGTTATTCTACAAAAAGAAAGGAAAAACAAAATGACTACAACTAAAAACCCTTGGAATGATATTTTAACAACAACTAACAAAGGAAAAGAAGCTATTGTTGCGCGTGATGATTGGAAAATTATTCAAACCATACTAGAATCCGAAAATAACAACAACTCCACTAAAAGCACTGAACTACACTTGAATTTCTATCCTCAACAATTTGTAGGGGATATTAAAAATTCTGATGTTATTATTTTAGCTAAAAACCCTGGTTATAGTGATGAATATGAAAAACTTTACAACAATAATAAAGATTATCAGCAAACTTGTTTAGATAGTCTACAACTGAAAAAAGTAGGTTTCCACGCCTTCAATCTTGATGAAGGTGACGAGCTCGGATATGCAGCAAAGAAATTCAAGTACTGGTTCGAAGATGCAGGTATGGGTGAACAGTTTAAAACAAACAAAGATTATAAAGAACATGTAGACTGGTTTACAAAACATATAGCCTTAGCTGAGTTTTTCCCTTACCATTCTGATAAATATAACGAAACAATTAGTAAAATTGTCAAAAAAAATGGATATCTTCCTACTCAACGATTTTTATTTGATTTAATTAAAGAAAGGATTGCAGATGAAAGCAAGCCACCTGTAACTATTCTTATTGCGCGTGGTTATGCTGAATGGACAAACGCTATTCCTGAATTAAAAACTTATGAAACATGTTATCGTTCTACTAGTCCACAGGCTGCTTCAGTAAGAGCTAGATGCTTATTAAAAGGAGATGGGAAAGCTAAAATTTATGCTACAGAAGAATTTTCAGGAACTTTGAGCAAATTATTTAAAGATCTATAAAATAAATATAACAGACTCTTTTTAATGCTATCGTAAATACTGTATTGTGTAGTTATTAGTAAACCTATATATTGTCCCCAAATTTATTTAGATTATTCTCGATGATTTTACTTGAATTTTTTTAAAAAATATAGTTCAACTTGTAAATAGGTCAGAATCAGAAAGAAGGTAGAATAAGAGGATTATTTTAATTAATTTCTAATAGTGTGAATCAGAACTTTCATAATAATATTTAAATAATAGAGCGACTACATTAGTAGCTTAAAAATATGATTAAACCACTATTCTTAGGAGTAGAGGTTTTTCTTTTCGTTCTAAAAGGGGCAAAAAGGGGGCGAGTAAGTAATTTCCCAACTGTCTAACTCAACTAAAAATCCCCAATCGAAGCGATTGAGGATTAAGCAAATGAATCTTAAACAATACCTTGTGCGATCATAGCATTTGCTACATTTTCAAAGGCAGCAATGTTAGCTCCTGCAAGGTAGTCTTTATCAAGACCGTATGTTTCTGAAGTTGTTTTAGCTGTGTTGAAGATGTTTGTCATGATGTCTTTGAGACGTCCATCAACTTCTTCACGAGTCCATGAGAGGCGAAGGCTATTTTGGCTCATTTCAAGAGCTGAAACGGCTACACCACCAGCGTTGGCAGCTTTTGCAGGTCCGTAGAAGATACCATTTTCTTTGTAGACTTTGATGGCATCAAGGTCGCTTGGCATGTTGGCACCTTCAGATACACAGATAACGCCTTGAGCAACCAAACGTTTAGCTGCTTCACCGTTGATTTCGTTTTGAGTCGCACATGGAAGAGCGATGTCATAGTTTCCAGCGTAAGTCCATACAGAACCTTCATGATAAGTAGCAGTTGCTTTCTCAGCTGCATACTCAGTCAAACGAGCGCGACGTTTTTCTTTAACATCAACCAAAAGATCGAAGTCGATACCATTTTCATCGATGACATAACCATTTGAGTCAGATACAGAGATAACAGTTGCACCAAGTTCAGTTGCTTTTTGAAGAGCGTATTGAGCAACGTTACCAGAACCTGAAATAACAACTTTCTTACCAGCAAAGCTGTTACCGTTAGCTTTGAGCATTTCTTCAGTGTAGTAAACCAAACCGTAACCAGTTGCTTCTGGACGAATCAAGCTACCACCAAATCCAAGAGGTTTACCAGTCAAGACACCAGCATCAAATTGGTTAAGGCGTTTGTATTGACCGTAAAGGTAACCAATTTCACGTCCACCAACACCGATATCACCAGCAGGTACGTCAAGTGATGGTCCGATGTGTTTTTGCAATTCAGTCATGAAGCTTTGGCAGAAGCGCATCACTTCAGCATCTGTTTTACCTTTAGGATCGAAGTCTGATCCACCTTTACCTCCACCGATAGGAAGTCCAGTCAAGACGTTTTTGAAGATTTGTTCAAATCCGAGGAATTTCAAAATCCCTTGGTTTACAGTTGGGTGGAAACGAAGTCCGCCTTTGTATGGTCCAACAGCTGAGTTGAATTGAACACGGTAACCACGGTTTACTTGAACTTTTCCATCACGGTCAACCCAAGGAACACGGAAAGAAATCACGCGCTCAGGCTCAGTAATACGTGCCAAGATATTTTCTTCGATATACTCAGGGTGTTTTTCAAATACAGGTTCCAAAGTGTTGAAAAATTCTTCAACAGCTTGGAGGAATTCAGCCTCGTGCCCGTTACGAGCTTTTACAGTTTCAAACACGCTTTGGATATATTCTTTAGCAGATGTCATATCGTTCTCCTTTTGTTGTCATATTTTATTACATGAGTCATTATAGCAGAATTTTTTTTAACTGTAAAGAGAAAAAACAAAAATTTTCTAAAAATTCTATCAATTCAGTTTTGGGACTTTTTGAAAATCTATAAAAATACGAACGTTTTTCTTATAAATATCTTTCTTAAAGAGAAAATTTGAAAATATGGTATAATATTAGCAATAAAAGGAATCTGGAGGATCAGAATCATGGTATCAACGAAAACGCAAATTGCTGGTTTTGAGTTTGACAATTGTTTGATGAATGCAGCAGGTGTGGCTTGTATGACGATAGAGGAGCTGGAAGGGGTTAAAAACTCAGTGGCAGGAACTTTTGTGACCAAGACAGCGACCTTGGACTTTCGTCAGGGAAACCCTGAGCCACGCTATCAAGATGTTCCACTTGGTTCTATCAACTCTATGGGCTTGCCAAATAATGGCTTAGACTATTATTTGGACTATCTTTTGGATTTACAGGAAAAAGAGCCAAACCGAACTTTCTTCCTATCTCTAGTCGGCATGTCTCCAGAGGAAACCCATACTATCTTGAAAAAAGTCCAAGAGAGTGATTTTCGTGGTCTGACTGAGCTAAACCTTTCCTGTCCAAATGTTCCAGGAAAACCTCAGATTGCCTATGATTTTGAGACAACAGACCGGATTTTGGCAGAGGTGTTTGCCTACTTCACCAAACCTCTTGGAATTAAATTGCCACCATATTTTGACATTGTTCACTTTGACCAAGCGGCAGCTATTTTCAATAAGTATCCTCTTAAGTTTGTCAACTGCATCAACTCAATCGGAAACGGCCTATATATAGAAGATGAGTCCGTTGTTATTCGTCCTAAAAATGGTTTCGGTGGCATTGGTGGTGAGTATATCAAACCGACTGCTCTAGCTAATGTTCATGCATTTTATCAACGCTTAAACCCTCAAATCCAAATCATCGGAACAGGTGGCGTGTTGACTGGTCGTGATGCCTTTGAACATATCCTCTGTGGAGCAAGTATGGTGCAGGTGGGAACCACCCTTCACAAAGAAGGCGTCGGTGCTTTTGATCGTATTACCAATGAACTGAAAGCAATCATGGTGGAAAAAGGCTACGAGAGCTTAGAAGATTTCCGTGGGAAATTGCGCTATATCGACTAAATTAAATCGAAAAATCAGAAGAAAGGAGAGAAGATGCTAGCCATTGAAGAGAGTCAAAAACTGACTCTAGCAAATTTACCTAGTCTGAGCCTATTTACAGGGACAGATCAGGGTCAGTTTGAAGTTATGAAGAGTCAAGTGTTGAAACAGATTGGCTATGATTCTGCTGACCTCAACTTTGCCTACTTTGATATGAAAGAAGTGATCTACAAGGATGTGGAACTGGAGTTGGTCAGCCTTCCTTTCTTTGCGGATGAGAAAATCGTGATATTGGATCATTTTGTCGATATCACAACAGCCAAGAAACGCTTTTTGACAGATGATGAGCTCAAGTCATTTGAGGAATACCTTGACAATCCTTCGCCAACAACCAAGTTGTTGATCTTTGCAGAAGGAAAACTGGATAGCAAAAGGCGGTTGGTTAAATTACTGAAGCGTGATGCCAATGTCTTTGACGCAGTAGAAGCCAAAGAACAAGAATTGCGCCAGTATTTCCAAAAGTGGAGCCAGAAACAAGGTCTGCAGTTTGCCAATCATTCTTTTGAAAATCTTCTCGTCAAGTCGGGTTTTCAATTTAGCGAAATCCAGAAAAATCTCCTCTTTTTACAGTCCTATAAGGAAGACTCTGTTATCGAGGAAGAGGATATTGTTAACGCAATTCCCAAGACCTTGCAGGACAATATTTTTGATTTAACTCAGTTTATTCTGACTAAAAAGATGGACCAGGCGCGTGATTTGGTTAGAGACTTGACCTTGCAAGGTGAAGATGAAATTAAATTGATTGCAGTCATGCTAGGACAATTTCGGACTTTTACTCAGGTGAAGATTTTGGCGGAGTCTGGGCAAACAGAATCTCAGATTGCAAGTAGTCTAGGAAGTTTTCTCGGACGCAATCCCAATCCCTATCAAATCAAGTTTGCGCTGAGGGATTCACGAGGACTTTCCTTGAGCTTTTTGAAGCAAGCTATTTCTTATTTGATTGAGACAGACTATCAGATTAAGACAGGTCTTTATGAAAAGAGTTTCCTTTTTGAAAAGGCACTCTTACAGATTGCTAGTCAGGTAAATTGAAATTATTTTTGAAACTACAACCCACGTCAGGATTATCTTGTCGTGGGTTTCTTGCTGATTTGCTTGTTTTATACTCAATGAAAATCAAAGAGCAAACTAGGAAACTAGCCGCAGGTTGCT